>UQVG01000049.1 GCA_900544435.1 uncultured Erysipelotrichaceae bacterium
AGAATAAAAAAAATAAAAAGAAAAAATAATGCATAATAGTAAAATATAAAGAACAATGTCTTATCATTACATTGTTCTTTTTTATTTAAAGATTTTTTCCATATCAAAAGGAAGTAAACATTCAATTTTTATTGTTTGATAAGTTAATGGATGAATAAACTCTAAACAATAAGCATGTAAAGCCATTCTTTTAATCATAGAAGAAGTTTTTCCATAAAGAGTATCTCCTATAATAGGATGATGTAAATGATTCAAATGAACTCTTATTTGATGCTTTCGACCAGTTTCAATTTGACATTTTACAAGTGTATAATTTTCTTTTGTTTTAATTTCTTTAAAATGTGTTAAAGCATCTTTACCTGTTTTAGAAATGCACATTTTATTTTTACTATGACGGTCTTGACCGATAGGTAAATCAATAGTCATTTCTCTTTTAGGTAAATGTCCTTGAATGATTGCTAGATAAGTTTTCTTAATTTTTTTAGATGCAATCATATAATCAAAATAGGGTTGTAAAAGAGCACATTTACAAAACATCACAAGACCAGTTGTATCTCTATCTAAACGATGGAGATAACGAATCGGTAAATCTTGATGAGTTTGTTGGTAATAGTAACTCACATAATTACAAAGAGTATTTTTTTTACTTTTATCATCAGGATGAATAATAAGATGACTAGGTTTATTGACGATACAAAGCAGATCATCTTCATAAATGATATCTAATGCACTTTCTTGTTCAATAAAGTCTCTACCTTGTTCGTAGGCTTTAATTGAAAGAATATCTTTATCTTTTAAAACGGTTTGATAATCAACATAGTTATTATTTAAAGTATAATCTTTATTTTGACGAAGTAAGTGAATTGTTTTTTTAGAAAGATGTAGATAATGAAAGAATTCAAGAAGAGTCATTCCTTGAATTCTTTCATCAATTTCTATTACTAAATGATTATTTTCTTTATGATAATGCATAAACTGTTACTTTGATATCAATTGTAATATCTAAACCTTGTAAAGTATCTAAAACCCCACGTTTTTCTTTTTTAATATGATAATAGTGAGGTGTCATCATTAAAAGATTAAGTGCATCTTCACGATTAGAAATATGAACTTTCTCTTTAAAATCATAACTTTTCACTTGATTAAAATCTAAACGAATATACTTATCACTTTTTACTTTAATTTCATCATAAATCAATTCTTTAATTTCAATTAAATGTTGATTATTAGCAGTAACATGAATAATATAACCATCTTTTTTTAACGCTCTTTTTAATTCATCTTGATTGACTACTGTAAATAAAGCGCAAATAAAATCTAAACTATGATCTAGAATAGGAATATTTTTAGAATTTCCTACTAACCAAGTAATATCTTTACGATAACGTGTTGCCATATCAATAGCAATCTTGGAAATATCTAAACCATAAACATCACTGCTTTCAAAATGTTTCTTTAAACCTTGTGTATAATATCCTTCACCACAACCTAAATCTAAAATACTTAAAGTATCTTGATGTTTAAATTCATCAATACAATGAATGACTTGATTTAAAATAGGATCATAATATCCTTTATTTAAATAAGCTTTTCTTGCTACTAAAGATTCTTTACTATCTCCAGGATTATTGGTAGCTTTATCAGGATTTAACAATAAATTGATGTAGCCTCTTTTAGAAATGTCATAACAATGATTGTTTTCACATTTAAGTGTTTTGTTTTCTAAATGAAGTTGTTGATGACATTTGGGACAAGCTAATAATTTCATAGTATCACCTCGAAAGACATTATAACAAAAGACAAGCTAAAAATTAACTGAATTTATGATGAATTTGTGATACTATTATTTGCAGGGGAGGAATGCTTGATGTTTTTTAGAAAGAAACAAAAAGTAGACTTAGATGCTAAGTTTAAAGAGATTTATCATGAAGTTAATAAAATTACTGCAGATGCAGGAAATGAATTAGATGTAACAATCAAATATTCACAAATGAAATTAGCTTGTCGTAAATATGATGAATTAATTGATTTGATTCATAAAGGAGCAAATTTTGATGAAAAACATTTCTTATCTTTAAAAGAAAGTGTGGAAGAAGAAACAAAGAGAGTAGAAGGTTTATTGGATGAAGATTAAGGCATATAAGAAAGATTTTGATTATACTTATACGTTAGGTGTTTTTGAAACAATTGAATTATTGAAAAATAGGCCTGATCTTGTTTTAAGAGTGTATATAAAGAGTAATTCTTATAAGAATAAAGGAATACCTATTATTGATGAAATTTGTAGAGAAAAGCATATTGAACTTATTGAAAGTGATAATACAGTTCAAAAGTTATCAAAGAAAGATAATTGTTTTGCAATAGCAATCATAAAAAAATATGAAATGACTTTACAAGAAGGAAATCATGTTGTTCTTGTTAATCCAGGAGATATGGGAAATATGGGAACAATTATGAGAACAATGTTAGGATTCAATTATTATAATTTAGCTATTATTAGACCAGGTGTAGATGTTTTTGATCCACGTGTATTAAGAGCTTCGATGGGAGCGATGTTTCATTTAAATATTGAATATTTTGATAGTTTTGAAGATTATTTAAAAAGATTTCCAAATCATGATATTTATACATTGATGTTAAAAGGTGCCACAAATATTCATAAGGTTGAACCAAAAGAAGGATATCATTCACTTGTTTTTGGTAATGAAAGTAGTGGTTTACCAGATGAGTATTTAGATTATGGAAAGTCAATTTTTATTCCTCATAGTCATCATATTGATTCATTGAATCTTTCAATGGCTTTAGGAATGACTTTGATGCATTTTTCAAAAGATGAATTTAAAGATAAAGAAGTATTATAGGAGGGAAAGTATGTTTGATTTTGATGAAGTTGTAGATAGAAAAGGGACAAATTGTGCTAAATGGGATGCCATTGAAGCTAATAATAAACCTAAAGATGTTTTACCTATGTGGGTAGCTGATATGGATTTTAAATCACCAAAGGAAATTGAAAATGCTTTAGTTAAAAGAATAAAACAAGGGGTTTATGGTTATTCGTTTGCACCTGATGAATATTTTGATGCAGTTATTTCATGGATGAAAAGAAGACATGATTTTACTGTTGATAAAGAATGGATCGTACCAACACCAGGTGTTGTAACAGCAATTAAATTATGTGTGAATGCCTATACTAAAGAAAATGACGCTATCATTATTAATAAACCAGTGTATTATCCATTTGATTTTTCAATTGAATTAAATCATCGTAAAATCATTGAAAATGAAATGGTTTATAAAGATGGTTATTATGAAATGGATTATGTAGCATTTGAAAAAGCAATTGTTGAAAATGATGTTAAGATGTTTATTTTATGTAATCCATATAATCCAATTGGAAAAGTATGGAAAGAAGATGAATTGAAACAAATTGGTGAAATTTGTAAGAAACATCATGTTTTAGTCATTGTTGATGAAATTCATGAAGATTTTGTTTATGGTGATCATGTACATATTCCTTTCTATAATGTAGATGAAAGTTATAAAGAATTCTCTGTTATTTTAACAGCACCATCTAAGACATTTAACTTAGCTGGATTACAAACATCTAATATTATTATTGCGGATGAAAAATTAAGAAAAGCTTATCAAGAAACAATGAATCGTTATGGAGTTAACGAACCAAATTTCTTAGGTATTATTGCTTGTATGACTGCCTATAATGAATGTGAATTATGGGTAGATGAAATGTTAGAATATGTTTATGATAACTTCACATATTTTGATGAATTCTTAAAAGAAAACTTACCTCATATTCATTTAGTAAAACCTGAAGGACTTTATTTATGCTGGGTTGATTTTAGAGAATGTGGTTTAGATAAAGATGAACTTGAAAAAACAATGTTAGAAAAAGCAGGCTTATGGTTAGATGAAGGATATATCTTTGGAACAGGTGGAGAAGGTTTTGAAAGATTTAATCTTGCAATTCCTAGAAGTGTTTTAGAAGATGCTTGTCAAAGATTATTAAAAGCTTTTGGAAAATAAGGTTTTTATGATAAAAACTATGGAAATTCTATATAAAAGATAGTATTATATAACCGAAAAAAAGAAAAGGAGATTTGTTATGGGATTAGTATCAGCAACAGAAATGTTAAAGAAAGCTAAAGAAGGACATTATGCAGTAGGTCAATTCAATATCAACAACTTAGAATGGACTAAATCAGTATTATTAACTGCAGAAGAATTAAAAGCACCAGTAATCTTAGGTGTTTCAGAAGGTGCTGCTAAATATATGACTGGATATACAACAGTTGCAGCAATGGTTAAAGCAATGGTAGAAGCATTAAATATCACTGTACCAGTAGCTTTACACTTAGATCATGGTTCATACGAAGGAGCTAAAGCTGCTTTAGATGCAGGTTTCTCTTCAATCATGTTTGATGGTTCTCATTATGGAATCGAAGAAAACATCGAAAAAACAAAAGAAATCGTTGAATTATGTCATTCAAAAGGTGTTTCAGTAGAAGCAGAAGTTGGATCAATCGGTGGAGAAGAAGATGGTGTCATCGGTAAAGGTGAAGTAGCAGATCCAAAAGAATGTAAATCAATCGCAGACTTAGGAGTAGATTTCTTAGCTGCAGGTATCGGAAATATCCATGGTAAATACCCAGCAAACTGGGAAGGATTAGACTTTGATGCATTAGATGCAATCCAAGCTGAAACTGGAAAATTACCATTAGTATTACATGGTGGTTCAGGAATTCCTGATGAAATGATTAAAAAAGCAATCACTTTAGGAGTATCTAAAGTAAACGTAAACACTGAATGTCAATTATATTTCCAAGAAGCTACACGTAAATACATTGAAGCTGGAAAAGATTTAGAAGGAAAAGGATATGATCCTCGTAAATTATTAGCACCAGGTGCAGAAGCTATCAAACAATGTGTTAAAGATAGAATGGAAGTATTCGGTTGTATCGGTAAAGCTTAATGAATTAAAAAAAGCCTTCGGGCTTTTTTTGTTTATTTAAAATCTTATTTATTAAGTTGTTTTTTTAATGAATTTATAATATAGTATTAGGGAATATAGATAGAAGAAAAGGGGTAAAGTCATGAGTGAAATTATTGCTATTGAAGGTGGACATAAGTTAAATGGAACAGTAGAAATTTCAGGAGCAAAGAATGCGACTGTAGCACTTATTCCAGCAATTATTTTAGCGGATAGTCCTGTTACAATTTATGGAGTACCAGAAATCAGTGATGTAGATGCTTTAGCAGTTTTATTAAAAGAACTTAATTGTACAGTATTAAGAAGTCATGATAGTTTAATTGTTGATCCCTCTCGTATGGAAAATGTACCATTAGTATCAGATGCAGTAGATAAATTAAGAGCATCATATTATTTAATGGGAGCATTACTTGGAAAATGTAAAAAAGTTGTCATGAAAGCGCCAGGAGGATGCTTTTTAGGACCACGTCCAATAGATTTACATATTAAAGGATTTGAAGCACTAGGAGCAAAAGTTGAATTTGTAGATGGTGCACATGTTATTACAGCAGATCGTTTAGTAGGTGCAAAAATATATTTAGATTTTGCTTCAGTAGGAGCAACTATTAATATCTTATTGGCAGCAGTTAAAGCTGAAGGAAAAACAGTGATTGAAAATGCTGCAAAAGAACCAGAAATTATAGATGTTGTAAACTTACTTACAAAAATGGGAGCTAAAATTAGAGGTGCTGGTACTGATACGATTACGATTGAAGGAGTAGAACATTTAAAAGGATGTACACATGAAATCATTCCTGATCGTATCGAAGCTGGTACATTCTTGATTATGGCAGCAGCTGCCGGAGAAAGAGTTATCATTCAAAATATCATTCCACAACACTTAGAATCACTTATTTCTAAATTGAAGGAAGTTGGAGTTAAGATGGAAAATGTAGGGGATAGTATTATTGTTTATGGTGATAATAAGAACTTCAATGCTGTAGATGTTAGAACACAGGTGTATCCAGGATTTGCGACGGATTTACAACAACCACTTACAGCATTACTTACACAAGCTAATGGACAATCACAAGTAATAGAAACAATTTATCCTGAGAGATTTAGACATTGTGAACAACTTAATAAAATGGGTGCAAATATCGAATTAGATGAAGCTATGTGCTATATTAATGGGAAAACACCATTAAAAGGAGCAAAAGTAGAAGCAACAGATTTAAGATGTGGAGCTGCATTATTAATAGCAGGATTAATTGCTGATGGAATCACAGAAATCAGCAATGTATATCATATAGATAGAGGATATGCGAATATTGATCAAAAATTAATTACTTTAGGTGCTGTTATTAGAAGAATCAAAGTTGATGATTAAAATTATAAAAAAGGGCTTGAAAACGACATAATTTAATGTTAATATATCATAGCAACTTACTTTGTAGTGAGAAATCTACAAGGCGGAAGGAGAAATTAAAAATGAAAAAAGGAATTCATCCAAATTACAAAAAAGTAAAAGTAGTTTGTACATCATGTGGAGCAGAATTTGAAAGTGGTTCAGTATTAGATGAAGTACGTGTTGATACTTGTTCTAACTGTCATCCATTCTATACTGGAAAACAAAGATTTGCTAGTGCTGATGGACGTGTTGAAAAATTCAACAAAAAATACGGACTTAAATAAGAAAATGAGTACTTGGTACTCATTTTTGTTTTGGAGGAAAAAATGGAATATCATGTCTTAGCAAGTGGTTCTAAAGGAAATAGTATTTTCATTTATGATCAAGGAAATGGACTTTTGATTGATTGTGGAATTAGTAAAAGACAACTCTATACAAAACTTAATCAATTAGGGTTTCATGATAGTGATATTCACTATGTTTTATTAACCCATGATCATGTTGACCATAATAAAAATATTGGTATCTTTGATCAAAGTATTGTTTATTGTGGTAAAGGATGTATCCCTGGTATAGATGAAAGTCATGAATTAGAAAACTACCAAGATATACAATTGGATCATTATATTATTACACCATTACCTTTATCTCATGATGCAACATCACCTTTAGGATTTGTGATTAAAGGAAAAGAGGAAACCATTCTTTATATGACAGATACTGGTTATGTTTCACAAAAGAATATGGGATATATTAAAAATTTAGATTATTATATTTTTGAAAGTAATCATGATATCGAAATGTTGATGAATACAAGAAGACCTTTATTCTTAAAAAATCGTATTTTTGGAGATAAGGGCCATCTTAATAATGAATATAGTGCACATGTTATGGTGCAGGTAATTGGTGAAAATACGAAAGAAATTTGTTTGGCTCACTTATCACAAGAAGCGAATACAAAGGAAATGGCATTAGATACATATCAAAGAGTTTTTGATGAAGAACATATTTATTTTGATAATATTAAAGTTGCTGATCAAAAAGAAATTGTTTCTGGAGGAAATTATGAAAATTAGGATCTTAACAATTGGTAAGCTTAAAGAAAAATATCTTGTTAATGGAATCAATGAATATGTCAAAAGATTGAATGCTTACTGTAAAGTGGAAATGGTTGAAGTACCAGATGAACCAATTCCTGATAATGCAAGTGAAAATGTAGAAAATATCATCAAAGATAAAGAAGCAGATAAAATTGTTGCTAAAATCAAAGATGATGAATATGTGATTGTTTTAGATTTACATGGAAAAGAAATAGATAGTGTGGCTTTTTCTAAGCATATTGAAGAATGTATGATTAGAGGAAAGAGTACGATTACTTTTGTCATTGGTGGTTCTTTAGGTTTAGGAAAATCTTTATTACAAAGAGCAAATTATCGTTTATGTTTCTCTAAAATGACTTTTCCACATCAATTAATGAAGCTTATCTTAGTTGAACAAGTCTATCGTGCATTCAAAATCATGCGGAGAGAAACTTATCATAAGTGATTGAATTTTTTATAACGTTTGTTTATAATAAATATGAAAAAAGAACAACCGATAGACGGTTTGTCTTGGATTTGTTATATTGATAAAATAGTTATCTCACACTTTGCCAGAGACATGAGGTGGCTATTTTTTTGCATTATTTTCTATAATGGATAGAAGTAATTTGATAACAATACTTATTATCGATATGATTAATGTTAGTGTAGCTAACATAATCATGATTGCTTCATAAGTTTTCCATCACCTCCGTTTTTCATATTTCCCTAGGGATATCTATGTAAACGAAGAATACGCTCTTCGATTTAAGCAACCAAGGATAACTGCCTACCATCTTCATGGTTGTTCCTAAATTATAACATGAAGAAATAAATATACTTTTGGACTAATAAATAATATATAACAAAAATGATTCTATTATGATAGAATGATACAAGGAGGTACATAGTATGGAAGTTATGCTTATTGTTGGGTTATTTGCTTCATCTGCGCTTTCCTTGAATTTTATTGTTAATCAAAAATATAAATTAGCGGGATCAATGAATATTATTAACTTATGTTTAGTGGTAGCGACAGCTTATCAATTTGATCAAGTGAAGAATATTGTTTGGTTATTTGGAATAGCTGCAGGAGTTGTACTTGTTTATTTTGTAGTAAGATTTCTTTTAAAGAAAAAGAAAAAAGAAAAACAACAATCGATTGAAAATAAGGTTGTTGATGTAGAAGTAGTAGATAAGGAGAATTAGAGAATGGAAAAAGTATTTATTGAAATTGAAATGGAAAATGGAGATGTAATGAAAGGGGAACTTTATCCTGAAGTTGCACCAATTACAGTAGAAAACTTTTTAAAATTAATTGATGAAGATTTCTTTGCAGGATTAATTTTCCATAGAGTCATCCCTGGATTTATGATTCAAGGTGGGGGATATACTAAAGACTTTAAAGAAAAACATTGTGATTCTATTAAAGGTGAATTTAAAAGCAATGGTGTTAACAATGAATTAAAACATACAGAAGGTGTTTTATCTATGGCTAGAACAATGATCAAAGATTCAGCATCTTCACAATTCTTTATCATGCATAAACCAGCACCTCATTTAGATGGTGAATATGCTGCATTTGGTAAAATTACAGAAGGTTTAGATATTGTAGATCAAATTGCTAATGTTCCTACAAATTTCCAAGATTGTCCAACAACACCAGTTGTGATTAAAACAATTAGAAGAGTGTAATTATATGAAAGTAATGTTTATATCAGATATTCATGGTTCTTATTATTGGGCAAATAAGGCAATTGAAAAATATCGTGAAGAAAAAGCAGAAAAACTTGTTATTTTAGGGGATATTTTATATCATGGACCACGTAATGATTTACCTAAGGATTATAATTGTAAAAAGGTTATTGCTCTGTTAAATCCTTTAAAAAAGGATATTATTGCAGTTAGAGGAAATTGTGATAGTGAAGTTGATCAAATGGTGTTAGATTTTCCTATGCGTAGTGATTATGCTTTAATGGATGTTGATCAACATCATTTCTTTATGACACATGGACATTTATTTAATGAAGATCAACTTCCTTTATTAAATGAAAATGATATTTTAATTTATGGACATTTTCATAAACCACTTGCTAAAAAAGAAAACGGTATTTATATTTTAAATCCATCTTCGATTTCTTTGCCTAAAGAAGGTACGAATAGTTATGGTATTTATGAAAATGACTGTTTTACAATTAAAACATTTGATAATGAAATTGTAAAACAAATACAATTAGATTAATGAAAGAATCGTTTGGTGGTAACATCGAACGATTTTTAGTTGTTTAGGATAACAAATAAAAATGATTTATTATAGTTTTAACAATCTTAGGATTGTTTTTTCTTTTACACAAAAATAACCTTCTTGTTAAAAAGTCCGTGCAAATTTATAAAAAGTATGGTATTTTTAGTTATGGTAGGAGGGATAGTCTATGGTTAAATATATTGATATCGCAGATGATATTAGAAGTAAGATTTTTGATAAAAAATATACATATGGACAAAAACTCCCTTATGAATATGTATTATGTGTTGCTTATCATTGTAATAAAGAAACAATGAAAAAAGCCTTGGATATATTAGTAAAAGAAGGATTGATTGTAAGAAGAAGAGGGGCAGGAACTTTTGTAAAGGATTATGATGCTTCTTCAGAAGATGCAACTCAACTTAAACAATCAGGATTGGGTTTAACACGAAAATTAAAAGGCAAAGGTGAATTAAAAAGTGAAATTATTGAATTTTCAGTTATACCGAGTGATGAGCATATATCTAAAAAATTACAAATAGAAGAGGGATCCTTTGTCTATCATATTATTAGAAAAAGAGTATTTGATGATAAACCGTATTGTTTGGAAATTACATATATGCCAATTTCTATTATTCCAAACTTGAAGCTAGAACATTTGAAAGGCTCGATATACCAGTATATTGAAAAAGAATTAAAATTAAAGATACAAAGTACGCATAAAACTATACGTGCTCATCTATCGAGTCCGTTAGAACAAGAAAATTTGGGATTGAAGGAATATGAACCATATATTGAAGTTGAACAAACGGCATATTTAAGTAGTGGGATTATCTTTGAATATTCATTTACGAGATATCATTACAACAATTTTGAACTTCAAACAGTGACGGTTCAATAGCCAAAAAACATAAAAAAACGCTGTCTAAATGATAGCGTTTTCTTTTTTTAATAAAAAAATCAAAAAAAATAACCGCTTTCAAAAACGTTGAAAAACCCTTATTTTATGC
>UQVG01000050.1 GCA_900544435.1 uncultured Erysipelotrichaceae bacterium
TTCAAAGTCACCTGATCTTGATTTTTATCTTGAGCATATTCAATACTTCTTTCTAATATCCTTTTCACACTTTGACTATATTCCATATAAAAAGGTTGATCATCATTTGTGCCAAACAACCTTTTTATATCTTCTTCTACAACTTCATCAGTTACATTATATTTTTGTAATAATCTTTTTAATTGATTATCATGAATCTTCAATAATGAAAGCAATAAATGTTCACTTCCAACATTTTGATGACCAAAATCAAAAGATAAACTTTCTGCTACTACAATTGCCTTCTGTGCTTGTTCATCAAACTCTTTCAACAATGGCTTCACCTCTTTCCTTATAATAGTATGTACAAACTTAATAATTATTAGTACACACTATTAAGAAAACATCTGAATCAACCATGATTTCTTTTTAATTTCTTTACTTGATGTACAATAAGAAACTTGTAACTTTCCTTCTAAAGATTTACCCTTACCTTCTCCTAATACAATCGTATAAAGTCCATTATAATACTTCGCATTAAAATCATCTTGATGATCTGCTAAAACCTGATAAACATCATCAACACCCTTGACCCATTTTTTATAACTTAAAATTAACTGATCTTTTACTTTGTACATTTCTTCTATATCTTCTTGTTGATAAGATGCTCCAATGATTTTATATCTTGGAGTTTCATTGACTGCATAAACACTTGTTAGATTCATTATAATTAAAAGAAAAATAATGATTTTTTTCATAAACTTCACCTCAAGTTCATTATGTTCATTTATAATAAAAATAAACATAAGGAGTGTATTTTTTTATGAGTCATATAATGCAAAAAGAAATTAATAGTGAAATGAATGATTTTTTCTTTGCGAAAGATCATTTAGATTTTTATCATGAATATGTCAATGTTGAACAAATGTATCTGGCAGGTATTAAAGAAGTAAGAACAAAATTAGAAATCTTAGATGATGAGTTTCATCATCGTTTTGATCATAATCCTATTCATCATATGGAATGGCGTTTAAAATCACCACATAGTGTTGTTGAAAAAATGAAAAGAAGAAATCTTCCTATAGATGTTTCTTCAATCAAAGGAAATATCGAAGATATTGCAGGTGTACGTGTTATTTGTCATTATATTAAAGATATTTATCGTATGTCTGATTTGCTTTTAAGACAAGATGATATTCACTTATTAAAAATCAAAGACTATATTAAAAACCCTAAAGAAAATGGTTATCGTAGTTTACATCTTGTCGTAGAAGTTCCTGTTTATCTAGCAAATGAAAAAAAGATGGTTCCTGTAGAAATACAAATTCGTACTATTGCAATGGACTTTTGGGCAACATTGGAACATCATTTACGTTATAAAAACGATAAAGAAATTTCTGATGATATTCGTAAGCGTTTATCTGATTGTGCTAAAAGTATTACTGATATTGATTATGAAATGGAAGATATACATAACGAAGTCTTCGGTCATCATAAAATCTAAAACATAATAGTTAAAAATTTATCTTAAAACACTACATCTCGTAGTGTTTTTATGATGCTTAATACCACTGGACAATCTGTCCAATGACAACCTAAAAATACCATGTTACGATTGTTTAAAGAAACAAAGGAAAGGATGGTATTTTTATGACTGATTTGATTGAAAAAAATGAAGTAGTACAGTTCAAAGATGGTAATTTTGTATTAGATGTCAATGTTTCTTCTAATGGTGAAACGGTGTGGTTAACGCTAGAGCAAATGAGTAGACTTTTTAATAAAAATAAGTCAACTATTTCTAGACACATTGCTAATATTTTTAATGAAGAAGAATTAGATGAAAAAAGTTCAGTTGCTAAAAATGCAACTCAACTAAAAAGATATGATCCTCGTACTAAAAAAGATAGAATTGCTATTGTAGATGTTAATTATTACAACCTAGATGTTATTATTTCTGTTGGTTATAGAGTCAAATCTAAGCAAGGTGTCCTTTTTAGAAAATGGGCTAATGGTATATTAAAGAAATATCTCATAAAAGGCTATGTTGTTAATGATTGTCATTTCCAAGATACTGATTTTTTGAAAGCTTATCAAAGAGGATTTAAGATTCTTGATGATTATGATCATCATCAATTAGAAGTTCCTCAAGGTCAAAAAGATACCTATGTTCTCCACTATGATGAATGTATGAAGCTTATACATAATACTATGTTTGATAATAAAGGGGATTTATTTTCTATTGAAAAAGATGATTCTTTTAGAAGCAGTATTTCAACGATTTATCAAAGTTTTGGAGATGTTGATTTATATCCAACTTTAGAAGATAAAGCCAGTGCTTTACTTTATTTTATTGTTAAAAATCATAGTTTTATTGATGGCAATAAAAGAATTGGAGCAACCATCTTTTTATACTTTTTAAACATGAATAACGCTCTTTATAAAAATGGCATGGAAAGAATTAATAACGATGCCCTTGCAACACTTACAATCTTAGTAGCGAGTTCAAGGCCTGAAGATAAAGAAATTATGATGCAGTTGATTAAAACAATTCTTAAGTAAATAGATACATATCCTTTCATTTATGGACATGTTATAATGTAGATATAAACCCAAAAAAGGAGAGCTTCAATGATTATTTCATATTTTATAACAGTCGTTTCAATCGTAGTGGGATGTTTTACATTTTACGCTAATTGGATTTTTGGAATGATTATTATTCTATTAGCACTTATTTATTTTCAACTAGCAAAATTAAATGATACCATTCAAAATAGAAATGAACAACTATCGAAAAAATAACCTCTGTCATATATAGGCAGAGGTTATTTTATAATTAGAATATTAGTCTAAATCTTCACCTTGAGAAGCAATGACTTTTTTATACCAATAGAAAGAATCTTTTTTACTTCTTGCCATTGTTCCAGTTCCATCATCATGTTTATCAACATAAATGAAACCATAACGTTTTCTCATTTCTCCAGTACCTGCAGAAACTAAGTCGATACATCCCCAAGTTGTATAACCAATAAGATCTACACCATTTTCAATAGCTTTAGCCATTTCTTCAATATGTGCACGATAGTATTCAATACGATAATTATCATGAATACTTCCATCTTCTTCTACAGTATCATAAGCACCTAAACCATTTTCTACAACCATTAATGGTTTTTCATAACGATCATAAATCATTTCAAGATAATATCTTAATCCTTTAGGATCAAGTGCCCATCCCCAATCAGAATATTCTAAGTATGGATTACGTACACCAAATGACATATTTCCACTTACTGTATCATCATTTTTATGAGTAGTAACAGCTTGAGACATGTAATAAGAGAAAGTATACATATCTACTGTACCTTTTTTAAGTTCTTCTAAATCTTGTTCAGTGATATCTAATTGAACATTATGTTCTTTCCATAAACGTTTTGTAAATGTTGGATATTTACCTTTACATTGAACATCTCCACAATAGAAGATTCCTTTTTCCCATTTAGAACGATTGAATAAAATATCTTCTGGATCAGATGTTAATGGATAATAAGTAATACCACAAATCATACATCCAATTTTATTTTCAGGATCAATTTCATGTCCAATTTGTACTGCTCTTGCACTTGCAACAAATTGATAATGTAAATGTTGATAAGCTTCTTGATAAGCTTCATCACTTGCATCATCTGGTAAGAAATTGATTGTATTATTGATTTCATTGAATGTTAACCAGTATTTAACTAGTCCTTTGTATTCATTAAAAATTGTTGTTACGTATTTTTCATAGAATGCAATATATTTACGATCTAACCAATCACCATATTTTTCTTCTAAAGCAAGTGGTGTATCAAAATGCCAAATAGATACAAGTGGTTCAATACCTGCATTTCTAAGTTCTGTAAATACATTACGATAGAAATCTAAACCTGCTTGATTTGGTTTATCTTCTTCACCTGTTGGATAAATTCTTGACCAAGAGATTGATAATCTAAACATCTTAAATCCCATTTTTTTAAGTAAAGCAATGTCTTCTTTATAATGATGATAGAAATCAATACCATCATGGTTTGGATAAAGTTCATCATCGAATACTGCAAAATGAGCTCCTTCTGGTAATTTAAATCCATGGTTAGGTAATTTTTGTTTATGACCATCTTTATCAATAAAAGTAACCATACGTGGTGTATTAACAGTTCCACCAGTTGTTACATCTGTACGTGCCATTCCTCTTCCATCTACTTTCCAAGCACCTTCACATTGATTGGCAGCAACTGCGCCACCCCAATAAAAATCTTTACTAAATTTCATTGATCTTCCTCCTTAAATTATCTTTATTATAAAATATTTTTATGACTTATGTATTAATTTTTCATTCTATGCAATAAATAAAACCACACATATATAAACAATCAGTGTAATTACCATAAATAATGAAATGAAAGCAGCTGTAAAGTCTTCATCTTCTTCACTTTTATTAAGTGGTGAGATCAACATTGGCATTGCAAATCCAGTTGGACACATAAAATAAATGAGAACAGCCATCATATAGATCTTATCTGCCATTAAATGTGGGAAGAAGACAAAGAATCCTACAATAACAAGGATATAGAAGGCAATTCTTACTCCTACAAGTTTTAATAATGATCCTAAGGTATCTTTATTGATTTTTAAGTTATAACCAATAATCAATAAAATAAGACTAACAATAGGAGCTGTTGCTTGTTGAATTGTATTTGTATAAACGTCAATAAAAGCTGTTTGACTTAACATATCATAGACACCCAAAAGATTTAAAACTAATCCCAACATCACTGCAATTACAAAAGAATTCGTAAAAATCGTCTTTAATAATTCTTTAGTACTGGTATTACCTGAGGTTTGTTTTGCAACTAAAACAGGAATTATAATAAAGGCAATCACTGTTCCAGCAATATCAAAAATAACTGTATTACTGGCATAAGCAACTGCTACAATAGAAGTATAAAGAGGTAAAGCAACATTCCCTCCTTCACATGTTGTCAGTAAATAAGGAGATATATGTCCCACTTTTTTACCTGTAAACTTAGTAATACATTTACCTAAAACCAAGGCAAGTGTAAAGGCAATTAAAACATAAAGCACGATAAGAATCGCCGATGATTCTATCTTTGCGGTAAATAAAACATTAAAAATAAGTATTGGAAATAATACATTAAAGACAATATGATTGGCTCCTTCTTTTTGTTCAGGACTAATAAAGCCTTTAATACGAGCAATCATACCTAATAGAATCATAAAAAATACAGGGAATAATGTTGATAATGCGTTCATAAAAATCCTCCTTTTTATTTCAATTGTATTGTATAGTTCTTTATTTATAATTACAAATACTTATATATTATATATATTTATTACTTTTATTTATAAATAATGCTATACTTTTGTTGAGGTGATTTTATGGAAATACGTGTCTTAAAATACTTTATCACTGTTGCCCAAGAACAAAGTTTCTCTAAAGCAGCCAAAGTATTGAATATTTCTCAACCAGCCCTTTCTAAACAAATAAAAGATTTAGAAGAAGAATATCAGATAACATTATTTAATCGTACAACCCGATCTTTATCTTTAACAGAAGAAGGCAGATTATTTAAGGAACAAGCAAATCAAATTATTAGTTTAGTAGATCGTACAGATTCTTATTTAAAGAATATTAATAAATATATTAGTGGTGATATTTATCTTGGTTGTAGCGAAAGTGAAGCAAATCGTATTGTGATGAAAGCTATTGGTAAAACTCAACAACACCATCCTGATATTAGGTTTCATATTTATAGTGGAAATGCTCAATATGTTGAAGAAAAGCTTGATCAAGGTATTTTTGATTTAGGAATTGTCACTGATCCTGCCGATTTATCAAAGTATGATTATCTTAAATTACCGACTCTTGATACATGGGGGATTTTAATGAAAAAAGACAGTGAGCTTGCACATTTTGAAACTATTTCTCCAAAAGACTTATTAGATAAACCAATGATTATTTCTAATCAAGAAATGGTTAAAAATGGTATCGGTGGTTGGCTTGGTGGTAATCAAAGAGCTTTAAATGTCGTAGCAACTTATAATTTATTTTATAACGCTAAACTTATGTGTGAAGAAAATGTTGGTTATGTTTTAACATTAAAGCATCTTTATAATGAATCAAATGATAGTCCTATTTGTTTTAAACCTTTAAATCCTCCTCTTACTTTAAGGAGTCATCTTGTTTGGAAAAAATATAAAGTTTTTCCTAAAGCTATTGAAGTCTTTTTAGAAATACTCAATGAAGAAATTAAAAAAAGCAGTTGATGAAATGACTTCATTTCATCACTGCTTTTTAGTTATTTATTGTTCCTTTAAGCCAATCTACAAACTCATCCATGCCTTCACCACTTTTAGCGCTGACACAAATAATCTTTGCGTTTGAATTTAAGTTTTTGATATTTTCTTTTGCTTTTTCAATATCAAAATCAAAATAATCTAATGTATCTATTTTAGAAATCAAAACAAGATCACAAACACTAAACATTAAAGGATACTTTAATGGTTTATCGTCTCCTTCAGGAACCGATAAAATCATAAGATTTTTATGGGCCCCCGTATCAAATTCTGCCGGACATACAAGATTTCCTATATTTTCTAGAAAAAGAAGATCAAAATCATCGACCCCAAATTCATCAATTGCTTTTGTTGTCATTTCTGCATCAATATGACATAAACCTCCATTATGAATTTGAATAGAAGGGACTCCTGTTTTATCCGCTACTTTTTGTGCATCAAGAGAAGTTTCAATATCAACATCCATAACACCTATTTTATATTGGTCTTTAATTCTATTGATGACATCTGAAAGAAGGGTTGTTTTTCCAGAACCTGGTGAAGACATCACATTAAGCATGGTTACTTTTTTCTTTGACATTCTTTCTCGAAGTTCATCAGCTGCTAGATTGTTAGCGTTAAAGACATTTTCATGGACTTCTATAACTCTTACTTTGGTCATCTATTTTTCCTCCCATTCTCTCATTTTTTCTTTTAAATAATTGATCCAAGATTCAAATCCTTCATCTTTTTTAGCGGAAATATAAAAGATTTGTGCTTTTGGATTTAAAGTATGAATTCTTTTTTCAACCAACTCTTTATCAAAATCAAAGACTGCTAAAGCATCTACTTTATTAATTAAAACAACATCTGATACGGTATAAACAAGAGGATATTTTGCAGGTTTATCATCCCCTTCAGGAACTGATAAAATCGTTATATTGATTCCTGCACCGGTATCAAATTCTGCTGGACATACAAGATTTCCCACATTTTCAATAAAGATAAGATCAACATCTTCTACTCCCATCTCATTTAAACCTTGTTGTGTCATTGCTGCATCCATATGACACATTCCACCCGTATGAAGTTGAATGGCTTTAGCGCCCCCTTCTTCAATGGTTTGTGCATCAACACTGGCATCAATGTCACATTCCATAACACCTACACGACAAGTATCTTTTAATCTTTCAATGGTACGAAGAAGGGTTGTGGTTTTTCCTGATCCTGGTGAAGACATCACATTGATCATTAATTTTCCTTGTTTTTTAAATTCATCACGTATTTTATCTGCAGTGATTTCATTTTCTTTAAAGACATTTTGTTTAAGTTCCACTATCTTCATAAATACCAATCTCCTTAATATTAAACTCATTTCCTTTGAGTAAATAAGTATGTTTACTATGACAATATGGACATGTCTTGCCATAATCTATTGTTCTATATTGTCCATGACAATCTTCACAATAAGTAATCGCTTCTAATGTTTCAATATAGATTTTAGCATGTTCTGTCACAGCTTCTTTTTTTCTTGCCCAGTTCCAACAATCTACTAATTGATCATGAATGACACCAGAAACTTCTCCAATTTCTAGTGTCACATAATCTATTTTTTTAACATTGTTTTCTTCAGCAACTTTTTTTACATCTCTTACAACATAAAATGTTACACCTAATTCATGCATTTTAATGTTCTACCTTTTTCTTTAAAATAATATTCTTTACACGTTTTAATTGATAAGGAATAATTGCTTTAAACTTATCTTCAGCTACTGTCATTGTTGAACATTCTGGATGATCTCGATGTAATTTAATGGCATCAAAATCACATTTTGTTGTACAAATACCACAACCAATACATTTATTAGCATCAACAATTGTTGCACCACAACCTAAACATCTTGATGTTTCTTTTTTGATTTGTTCTTCTGTAAGTGCTAAAACATTATCTTTAAACTTATCAGTTACTTTTGAATTAATACCTTCTACTTGTTTAGGTCCTCGATCATAACTTTCCACTAAAATATCATCTGTATCAAGTGGTTTAAATTCCCAACGATTACGTCCTGTTTCCATATGTCCATGATGAACATAACGATGTAATGATTCAGCAGCAATCTTTCCTTGAGCAATGGCATCAATAGCAAATTTAGGTCCTGTATAAACATCTCCACCTGCAAAGATATCTTCAACACTTGATTGGAAAGTGACTTTATTTAATTCAATGGCTGGTCCATTAAACTTCACATCTTCACCTTTTAATAAATCTCCCCAAACACTACGTTGACCGATGGCAAAAATCACACGTTCACAATTAACTGTAACTGTTGTATTTTCATCATAAACTGGCGCAAATTTACCTTCATCATTAAATACGGAAACACATTTTTTGAAAACAATAGCACTTACTTTACCATTTGTTTCAATTATTTCTTGAGGTCCCCATCCACAATGAATAGTTACACCATCTTCTCTTGCTTCTGTAATTTCTTCATTAGAAGCTGGCATATCTACTTCTTGTTCTAGACAAAATTGATGTACTTGACTTGCTTTATTTCTTGATGAAACACGAGAAGCATCGATAGCTACATTTCCACCACCAACGACAACGACTTTACCATCAAATGGTGTATCTCCACAGTTAGATTCATGTAAATAATCAATTGCTGTCATTACACCTTGTGAATTTATATTTTTAATATCAGGTAAGCTACCTGCACTGCAACCAATTGCAATATAGAAAGCTTGATACCCTTGTTCTCTTAATTGTTGAATTGTTACATCTTTTCCTACTTCAATTCCTGTTTTGATTTCTACACCCATTTCTTTTGCGACATCTATTTCAGCATCTAGAACATCTTTTTCTAATTTATAAGATGGAATACCATAACGTAACATTCCTCCTGGATGTTCGTTCTTTTCAAAAACAGTAGGACGATATCCTGTTTGTGCAAGATAGAAAGCTGCTGTTAAACCAGCAGGTCCACCACCAATAATCGCAATCTTTTCATCAAAATGATCCATATGAATACTTGCTGGAATAACTACAGGTGGAATATATCTTGTATCAGCATTTAAATCTTGTTTGGCAATAAATCTTTTAATGGCATCAATTGATAAAGCTTCATCAATTTTACCACGTGTACAAGCATCTTCACATCTTCTATTACATACCGCTCCACATACTGCTGGGAATGGATTTTGTTTTTTAATTAAAGCCAAAGCATCTTTGTATCTTCCTTGAGAGGCCATTTTAATATATCCTTGAACAGCAATGTGTGCAGGACAAGCACTTTTACAAGGAGCAGTTCCTGTTTCATGGGTATTAATTCTATTATTATCACGATAATTGAAATCATATTTTTCTGGTCCCCATTTAACAGCATCAGGTAATTCTTGTTTTGGATATTGGACCTCTGTACCATCTTTCTTACATAATTTTTGTCCTAAACGTACAGCTCCTGCTGGACAATATTCCACACATCTTCCACAAGCCACACATTTATCTTTTTCTACATGAGCAACATAAGCAGAACGTGACATATTTGGAGTATTAAATAATTGTGATGTTCTTAAGGCATTACAAATTTCCACATTACAGTTACAAATACCAAAAATCTTATTTTCTCCATCAATATTTGTAATTTGATGAACAAAACCATTATCTTCAGCACGTTTTAAAATAGCTAATGCTTCTTCTTTAGTAATATCGTGTCCTTTACCTGTTTCTCTACAATAATCCGCAAAGTCACCAACACCAATACACCAACCAAAATCATCATCAGCACATCCATCATCAATGGCTTTTCTTGAAGCTCGACAAGAGCATCTTCCTACACCAATTTTACCTTCATATTTTTCTAACCAGTAAGAAAGCTTTTCAATATCAATAGCTTCATTTTCCATTGAAATAGCTTTTTCTACAGGAATAACATGCATTCCTACTCCTGCCCCTCCAGGTGGAACCATTTGTGTAATACCGGCAAGAGGGATATAAGTCATACGTTCAAAAAATGCTGCGACATCAGGATGATCTTCTAGACGAGGATTTGAACGATCTGGTAATTCTTCCATATTAAATAATTCAGCACTTCCAGGTACAAACATTGGTAGAATATATCTTCTTTCACTTTGTGGTGCTGTGCGTCCATGATGGTCATAATGATAACCATAATCATATTCTAACAATCCTAAATAACTCATTTCATCTAAAGTTTTTTGGAAATGTTCTTCTTGATCTTTTAAAACCTTACATAAATCACACATTTCTTTAAATGTATAAGGAGTACGCTTTTTCATTGCTAAAGCGATATCTGCCATTTCATCACTAACGATTTCAGCCAATCCCCAATATTCAGGATCTTCAACTTTGACACCACCGAAAATATGTCCG
>UQVG01000051.1 GCA_900544435.1 uncultured Erysipelotrichaceae bacterium
AATATTTACTTTTTTTAAAACTTCAGGATCACTATTTACTATAGAACTGATTGCAAAAGCATTATAAGTCACATATCCACTTTTACCTTCTAATGATTTATATTGTTTCATTACATCTTCATATAAATCTTCTAAACCTAATTGACGTATCGAATTATAAGATAAATATTTAGAATACTTTTGCATTTCTTTTTGATCTAAACTACATTCCAAATAAATCGAATCACTTTCATCTAATACTTTCTCTGTTGTTTTATCTAAACTTTTAATAGGATATCTGCCTGGATGACAAGTTCCAAATAAATATGAATATTCTCCTTTTTGATTAGATACTTTGTAAAGAAACATACTTGTATCTATTACTCTTGCATTTTCTTCTTTCTTTTGTGTTGAACAACCACTTACCATCACTAAAACAAAAACCATGATTAATTTCACTAACTTTTTCATCTTATTTCCCTTCTTTCTACTTGAAACATACACTTTAGAGTAGCTAGAAGGTCAAGTATTTCATAAAAAAAGACCAAATATTTCTATTTGATCACATATTTTCGATAATATATAAATTTAATAAGAATTAAAATATTTAAAATAACAAGATTCAATGATTCACTATCATCATTTCCTGGTAATTGAATAAAACTATTCACATTTTTAATTTTATCTTTTGTAGAAATATTTTGTGAAATAATTCCAAATTGAGCATGTGCATCTTGCATAATTTGAGACTTAGCTTGATTTAACATAAAATATCTTCCTGTTATTGTAATCAATAATCCATAAGTATGACAGTTTTCAAAATATTTTCCTATTTGACGATCCACATTTTGAATAAAACATTTTTTATCAAAAACTAACATATCCTCTATAAAATTAAAAGCTAAAAATAATGGATAATTAGCACCTATAATTCCTATCATTTCCGCTTTATGCATATCATCTACTATTTGTTCAATAGAAGCCATCCATTGTTTTTTATCTATTTTTGTTTGACTAATACATTCAATTTCTTTGAAAATCTGTTCTTCATTAAAAGAAAGATATCTTTCTCTAATTTGATTTTTTCTATTATCCATTGTAGAAAATAAATATTTTTTCATTACATTAAAATCTTTATATCCTAAAATTTGACAAAATTTTTTAATTGTAGCTAGACTTGTATGACAATTTTGAGCAAATTCACTAACTGTCATAGATTCTATCATTGATAGGTGAGATAAAATATAAATACTCATTTCATAATAAACATCTTTATTATAGCCACTATATATATAAACAAGCAGCTTAGATATGACTGTATTCATAATTTTCCTCCTTCATTAATTGATATAAAACATATTGTGTATATTCCATACTTGATAACATATATTCATAATGATCTTGTTTCTTCAATTCAATAGCTCTAATACCATCAAAATCATAATGACTTTCACAAAAGAAATATTTTTTTGCAGGTGCATTTACAATTGACACAATACTCCCTAATGATGTTTGTGTTTCTTCTAAAAAGATTTGTACATTATAACGAGGATCAATCAAAATAATCACATCATCCTTTTTTGTATTTAAAAAAGTTTCTTCTTTTTCTTTGATATTCCACCCTAAACATCTTTCTACACATACACCTTTAAAAAATAAATACTTCACCAAATGATTAAAATAGACGGTATATTTAGGTGATCCATAAATAATAACATTTGATGCCTTCACTAAGTCATGAACCAACAAATCAAGTTTTAATTTTATATCATTATTAATGTTAAAACTCTTACTTTCTTTTAATAAATGATAAAAATGATAATTCATTTTTCGAGTGTCTTGATCTAACATATCACACAAAGAAGAAAAAGTATCATATCCTGCACTTTTACAAAAACGTGTAATCGATGAATTAGATATATTTGTTTCTTTTGCAACATCTAGTAATTTTTTATGATTTATTCTTCTTGCATTGAGTAAAAAATACTGTGATAAAATACTATTTGTTGTTCCCTTAGCGCTTACATTATATAAATCAATCAAATTATCCACAATATACATACGAACACCTCATAAAATATTCTATCACAAAATAAAAAAACGTGGCATTTTTATTTGCCACGTCCTTTAAAACTAATTATGTTTTTTTCTTTTAATCATACAAATTGTTCCACCAGCAAGTACCATCATTCCTACTAATGCAAATATTTCAGTATCATCACCAGTTTTAACATTATCTTTTGTTTTATCTGTTGTTGTTGTGATATTTGTATTTGTTGAATCAGGTTTCTTTGTATCTCCTGGTTTTGTTGGAGTTTCTGGTTGATTTGGTTTATCACTTGGTTTTGTTGGTTCATCTGGATTTTCTGGTTGATCAGGTGTATCAGGATCTGTTTTGTCTTTAACGAAAGTTATAGAACAAATATTTAATTCTTCTCGATCTGATAAACCATTTTTCATAATTTCATCATAACGATCAGTTCCATTAATAACTTTACCATTTTCTACAATAATAAGTGTAGTGCCTTCTGGTGCTTCATTAACTCCATATTCTACTCCTGTAGCTAGCCATGATGCAAAATCAGGATTATTTAGGTATGGTGTATGTGCCCCAATGTTATACTTAATACCATTTTCTTTAATATATTTAGCCGCTTTTTTACCACCATCAATCCATGCTTTTGCATTATCAGCATTAATAGTAGTTCCACCTAAATGAACTTGTGCACCTAAAGAGTCACCACTATAAATTACTTTATGAGTTAAATCAGCTAATTGTCCACCACCTGGTGTATGTTCACCTGTGATTTCAACAAATTGGAAATCAACTCCTGCAGCTGTAAATTTTTCCATATCTTTAACAGTTACAACTTCTTTCCATTTGATATCTTTTATTAAATCTTTACCTGTCATGCTAGGAACGCTACTATCTACATCAGATAATACAGGTGTTGGTTCATTTTCTGGCCAAATAATTGTTGTTTTATTTCTTAATTCATCATCTTGACCAATAACAGCTAAATTTGCAACATGATCCCCATGATTATGTGTCATGAAAATCTTTAATGATTCACATTTATCTCCAATAACGGCTTTGATTTTATCATTGATTACATTAGCTCCATAAAAATCAACATCAATCATAAATGCTTCTTTTCCGTCTTTACTTACATAGATCATTGGATTTTCTAAATCTGTATCATTTAACATATACCATGTTCCGTTTTTATCTTCTTTCATTTTAATCACAAAGAAGTTTGAATAAGCTTTAGTATATGGATTAATAACATTTTGTTTGCTTGCCACTTCTTCTGGTGTATATCCCATAACAACACCTGCAATGGAATCTGATATTAAATCATATCCCCACCATCCATGTGAATCAATATGGAATCTTAATGTAACATTTCCTTCTTTACTTGTCGCAATGACATCTGTTGCACCACGAGTTGTTTCATTTTTGAAGGCTTCTGTATCATATGCTGAATCCCAATCATATTGTAAATCTGTTGTTGGATCAAAATCATTGATTTGTTTTAATAAACCAACTAGTTCATTGACATAAGCTGCATCTACTTTATTTCCTTTACTATCGATGATGCTATAACCTTCATTTTTATCAACTAATTCTTTAACTTGTAAAACATCAATATAATATGAAAGCATATTATAATAACTAATGCCAGGTTCAGATTTACCATTGATATAATCTGATGTTAAATTCACATCTTTTAATTGAACATTAACAGTAAATGTTTTTTGAGTTTCATCTTGTACTTTTTCAATATCATTAACAGCTAAATGAGATTTTAAATCATCTGAAATATGTTGTTCAACTTTTGTACCATCTTTTTCATATTGAGGAAGAATAATGCTTCTAACGGCTCTTTCAGCACTTCCATTATCTTCACTTTTAATAAAGCCAACAGAACAAATATTTAACTCATCTCTATCAGATAAACCATTTTTCATAATTTCATTATAACGACTTGTTCCATTAATAACTTTACCATTTTCTACAATGATAAGCGTATATCCCTTAGAAGCTACCTTCATTCCATAATCAACAGCTGTTGCTAACCAAGAAGCAAAATCCGCATTATTTAAATAAGGTGTATGTCCACCAATATTATATTGAATACCATTTTCTTTAATATATTTTGCTGCTTTTTGAGCTCCATCATACCATTGTTGAGCACCACTTCTAATAGTAGTTCCACCTAAGTGAACTTGTGCTCCTAAAGTATCTCCACTATAAATCACTTTATGAGTTAAATCAGCTAATTGTCCACCACCTGGTGTATGTTCATCAGTAATTTCTAAGAATTGGAATTCAACTCCTGCTACTGTGAATTTTTCCATATCTTTTACTGTTTCTACAGATTTCCATTGAATATCAGAAATTAAATCTTTACCATTTAATGTTGTATGTGGTTCATTTTCTGGCCAAACAATTGTTGTGATGTTTCTTAATGTTTCATCTTGTCCAATAACATCAAGATTATTAACATGATCTGGATGCTTATGTGTTAAGAATATTTTTAATGATTCACATTTATCTCCAATAACAGCTTTAATTTTTTCATTAAGAACATTTTCTCCATAGAAATCAACATCAATCATGAATGCTTCTTTTCCATCTTTACTAACATACATCATTGGATTTTCTAAGTCAGTGTCTCTTAACATATACCAAGTTCCAGCACTATCTTCTTTCATTTTAATGACAAAGAAGTTTCCATATTCTGTTGTTAAATCATGTTGTTGATCATATGCATCTTGATCACTATATCCCATCACTAAACCAGTAATAGAATCATGTGCACCTAAATCATATCCCCACCATCCATGTGAATCGATATGGAATTTAAATGAAACATTTCCTTCTTTGCTTGTTGCAATGACATCAGTTCCACCACGAGTTGTTTCACTTGCAAAAGCATCACTATCATAAACAGAATCGTAATCATATTGTAAGTTTGTTGTTGGATCAAAATCATTGATTTGTTGTAATAATCCTAATAATTCATCAACATAACTTGCATCTACAACATTTCCTTTACTATCTTTTACTTGATATCCTGGATTAGCATCTAATAATTGTTTAACTTGTTTTACATTTGTAAAGAAGTTCATCATATTATAATAACTTATACCAGCTGGTGATTTACCATTGATATAATCAGATGTTAAATTCACATCTTTTAATTGAACATCAACTGTTAATAATTTCTTTGATTCTTCTTTTGTAGCAGATAAATCTTTTGTATCTAATTTTGCTTTTAAATATTCAGATACACCTTGATCTATTTTACTTCCATCTTTAGCATATTTAGGAACTTTAACTTCCTCTATGGCTTTTTCATAGCTTGCTTGTACTGTTTCTAAATCTACATCTTGAATGGCTATCCCATTTTCATCAACGGCATGAATCATTGTCATTTGACTTGTTGCCATTGAAAAAACCATACTTGATGCTAGTAATGTATTAGCTATTTTTCTCTTCATTCTTCTTATTCCTCCCACAAATATTTCTTATAACTCAAGTATAGAATTGTTATCGCACATCCACAATGTAAACCCTTTCACTCTCTTTCTTGTTTTGCATTAATATTATTTAATTTTATTATCTTTTATTTTTTGATAGTATTTTGTATTATTTCTAATTATTTTTTATTTTAAACACAAAAAAAGACCAAATATTTCTATTTGATCTTTCATACATTATTTATTCTTTAAATCAGATTCATCAAAGGCTTTAGAAATAGCACCACCAGGAGCAACCATTGGGAAGACTTTATCATCTTTACCAATCATTACTTCAATTAAAACAGGACCATTTGTATCTAAAGCTTCTACAATTGCTGGAGCAACTTCTTCTTTTTTAGTAACACGAATAGCTTTACATCCAAGTCCTTCAGCAACCTTACAGAAATCAACTTTATCATCTAAGATTGTATTACTATAACGTTGACCATAGAACAATGTTTGCCATTGTCTTACCATACCTAATACTTTATTATTGATAACAACTTGAATAATAGGTACATTATAACGACTTGCAGTAGCAAGTTCATTCATATTCATTCTAAAGCATCCATCACCTGCAATATTAAATACTGGTGAATCAGGATTTCCATATTTAGCACCAATAGCAGCACCTAAACCAAATCCCATTGTTCCTGCACCACCTGATGTAATTAATTGACGAGGACGGCGATAATGATAATATTGTGCAGCCCACATTTGATGTTGTCCTACATCAGTACAAATGATGGCATTACTATCAGTAATATAATCAATTTGTTCAAGAACATAAGGTCCTGTAAGAGTTGAATCATCATAGTTAAGTGGATAACGATCTTTTAAATCACGAATTTGTTTTAACCATTGTGGATGATTTTGTCTTTCTAATTTATTATTTAATTCATTTAAGATACATTTAGCATCTCCAATAATACCTAAATCAACTTGAATATTTTTATTGATTTCAGCAACATCTACATCAATATGAATAATTTTAGCATTTGAAGCAAATGTTTGTGTATTACCAGTAACACGATCAGAGAAACGTGCCCCTACTGTAATTAATAAATCACATTGACTTACCCCAAAGTTACTTGCTTTTGTTCCATGCATTCCAAGCATTCCTGTATAACGAGGTCTTGTATTATCAAAAGCCCCTTTACCCATTAATGTTTCACAAACAGGAGCATCAATTTTTTCAGCAAATTCTTTTAATTCTTGACTTGCATCAGATGAAATAACACCACCACCAGCAAAGATAAATGGTTTTTCACTTTCTTTGATCATTTCAATTGCTTTATCTAAATCTTCAACAGTATATGTTTCTGTTTTAGGTTCAATTGTTTTTGGTTGAAGTGGTTCAAATTCCATCTTTTCAGCTGTTACGTTTTTAGTAACGTCAACTAAAACAGGTCCTGGTCTACCTTCTTTAGCAATATAGAATGCTTTACGAATTGTAGGCACTAAATCTTTGATATCTTTAACGATAAAATTATGTTTTGTAATTGGCATTGTCACACCAGTAATATCAATTTCTTGGAAACTGTCACGTCCTAAGATTTCAACACCTACGTTTGCTGTAATAGCAACAAGTGGTGTTGAATCCATATAAGCAGTCGCAATTCCAGTAACAAGGTTTGTTGCTCCTGGTCCTGAAGTTGCCATACAAACACCAACTTTACCAGTTGATCTTGCATAACCATCAGCAGCATGAGAAGCTCCTTGTTCATGAGAAGTCAAAACATGATTGATTTTATCTTGATAACGATAAAGTGCATCATAGACGTTAAGAATAGTTCCTCCCGGATAACCAAACACTGTATCGACACCTTGTTCAATTAAACATTCACATATAATTTCTGAACCAGTTAACATCATTTTGTTTTTCCTCCTTTTATTTTTTTTCTTCTGGTGCTTGTAATACAGCACCTTTATCTGCAGATGTTACTAAAGAAGCATATCTTACTAAGTAACCTTTTTTAATACGAGGTTCTCTTGGTTGCCATTTAGCTTTTCTTGCAGCCATTTCTTCATCACTAACACGTACATTCATTGAATGATTTGTAATATCAATATCAATAATATCTCCTTCTTCAATGAAAGCAATTGGTCCACCTAAAGCAGCTTCAGGAGCCACGTGTCCAATTGAAGCTCCACGAGTAGCTCCAGAGAAACGACCATCAGTAATTAAAGCAACATCTTTATCTAAGCCCATACCAGCGATTTCTGAAGTTGGTGATAACATTTCACGCATACCAGGTCCACCTTTAGGTCCTTCATAGCGAATGACAACAACATCACCTTTAACGATTTTTCCTTCACGGATAGCAACAATAGCGTCATCTTCACAATCAAAGACACGAGCAGGTCCTGTATGTACCATCATTTCTTTAGCAACAGCTGATTGTTTAACAACAGCACCATTTGGACAAATATTTCCTTTTAAAACAGCGATTCCACCATAAGGTGAATATGGATTTTCCACTGGACGAATGATTTCAGGATCTAAGTTAACACAACCTTCAATATTTTCAGCCACTGTTTTTCCAGTAACAGTTAATAAATCAGTTGATAATAAACCTAATTTATTAATTTCATTCATAACTGCATAAATTCCACCAGCTTCATTTAAATCTTCCATAAATGTGTCCCCAGCTGGAGCTAAGTGACATAAGTTAGGTGTTTTCTTAGAAATTTCATTTGCAATTTCAAGATTTAAAGTAACTCCTGCTTCATGAGCAATAGCAGGTAAATGAAGCATTGAGTTTGTTGAACATCCTAGTGCCATATCCATTGTTAAAGCATTGATAAATGCTTTTTCAGTCATAATATCACGAGGACGAATATCTTTTTTAATAAGTTCTACGATTTGCATACCTGCATGTTTAGCAAGTCTAATTCTTTCTGAATAAACTGCTGGAATTGTTCCGTTTCCACGAAGAGCCATTCCTAAAACTTCAGTTAAACAGTTCATTGAGTTTGCTGTATACATACCTGAACATGATCCACAAGTTGGACATGCTTTTTGTTCAAATTCATGAAGTTTATCTTCTGTCATATTTCCAGCATTGAATTGTCCTACAGCTTCAAATAATGAAGATAGACAAGTTCTTTTACCATCCATTTTACGACCAGCTAACATTGGTCCACCAGAAACAAAGATTGTTGGAACATTGACTCTAGCAGCAGCCATTAATAATCCTGGCACGTTTTTATCACAGTTAGGAATCATAACTAAACCATCAAATTGATGAGCTTCAGCCATTGCTTCTGTACTATCAGCAATCAATTCACGTGTAACAAGTGAATATTTCATACCTGTATGGTTCATCGCAATCCCATCACATACAGCGATTGCTGGAATTTCTACTGGTACCCCACCTGCAAGATAGATTCCCTTTTTAACAGCTTCACAAATTTTATCTAAGTTCATATGTCCTGGAACAATTTCATTGAAAGAATTGACAACCCCAATTAATGGTCTTTCTAATTCTTCATCTGTATATCCAGCTGCATTAAATAATGATCGATGAGGAGCTCTTTCAGTTCCTTTTTTTACAAAATCACTTTTCATCCCTATATATCCTCCTATAAATGACTTACAATAAGGTCTCCCATTTCACGAGTCCCTACTAATGTTTTACCTTCAGACATGATATCTGTTGTACGATATCCTTCTTTTAATACTTTTTCAATAGCATCTTCAACATCTTTTGCTTCTTGATCTAAATCAAAAGAATAACGAAGCATCATTGCTGCTGATAAAATTGTAGCAATTGGATTTGCAATATTTTGTCCAGCAATATCTGGTGCACTACCATGACTTGGTTCATACATACCAAAACTATCTTCTCTTAAAGAAGCACTTGATAACATTCCAATTGAACCAGTAACCATACTTGCTTCATCTGATAAAATATCACCAAACATATTTTCAGTTAAAATAACATCAAATTGTTTTGGATCTCTCACAAGTTGCATCGCACAGTTATCTACTAACATATGTTCTAAAGTAACTTCAGGATATTCTTTAGCAACTTCTTCAACCACTTTACGCCATAAACGAGAAGTATCTAAGACGTTTGCTTTATCTACACTTGTTACTTTTTTATTTCTTTTCATCGCAATATCAAATCCACGTTTAGCAATACGACGAATTTCACTTTCACTATAACTCATTGAATCACGAGCAACCATTTGATCTCCTTCTTTTTCAGTAGAACGTTCACCGAAATAAAGACCACCTGTAAGTTCACGCATGATCATCATATCAAATCCACCTTCAGTTAATTCTTCTTTAAGTGGACAAGCCCCTTTTAATTCATCATATAAATAAGCAGGACGTAAGTTTGCGAATAATCCTAGTTCTTTTCTAATTTTTAATAAACCAGCTTCTGGTCTTAACGAAGGTTCTAATTTATACCAAGGTGAAGTTGTGGTATTTCCACCAATAGCCCCTAATAAAACACTATCACTTTCTTTGGCAATTTTTAAAGCTTCATCACTTAATGGTACACCATAGGCATCAATTGAACATCCACCCATTAAGATTTCTGTATAATTAAATGTATGATTATATTTTTTAGCAACAGCATCTAAAACCTTCATCGCTTCTGTTACGATTTCAGGTCCGATTCCATCACCTTTAATAACCGCAATATTCTTTTCCATTTTTTATCCCCTATTTTTTAGAATTTACATAATTTACTAAACCATCAGCATCAATCATCTTTTGTAAGAATTCTGGGAATGGTTGACTTTGATAAGTTTCATTTTTTGTTTTATTTGTAATGACACCAGTTGAAAAATTAACTTCTACTTCATCACCTTTTTCAATTTTGTCAGCTGCTTCTTCACATTCCATAATTGGGAATCCAATATTAATAGAATTACGATAGAAAATACGTGCAAAACTTTTAGCGATTACACATTTAACACCTGCAGTTTTTAAGCAAAGAGGCGCATGTTCTCTTGAAGAACCACAACCAAAGTTTTGACCTGCAACAATGATGTCTCCTTTTTCTACAGTTGAAGCAAAAGTCGCATCAATATCTGCCATTGCATGACTTGCAAGTTCTTTTGCATCAAATGAATTTAAATAACGTGCAGGAATAATTACATCTGTATCTACATTATCTTTATATTTAT
>UQVG01000052.1 GCA_900544435.1 uncultured Erysipelotrichaceae bacterium
TATAAAAAGAGAAGTAGCAAACAATACAATTAAATTTGGAGATGCTAATAATATTATATATATATTTTCTTTATAGGATATATCCATTGAGTTTGTATTAATACTTAAGTTATCAGCATATCCTTTCCAATAAATGAATATCATAAAACAAAGGATAGCGGATGCGATTGACATAAAAGTTGCAAAAACTTTTAATAAATAAGTGATATTTTGTTCTGAAGATGTTTCTTTTTTCATGATAATTAACCTCCTTATATTTTTTGAATATATCATATGAATTAATGTGCAAATCAATATTTAATTTGATTGACATGATTAATGGATATTAGTATATACGATATAAGTGTAATCATTACACTATGGGAAGCGTTAAAGCGTTCGTATAAATCTTTATACTAAATAGTACTTACTATATTTTTTTAGTGCTATCCCTTTTTGGTTCACTCTTCTATAATAATTCTTAAATTGACATTATTGATGTCAAATATATAGATTTATTAATATATTTGTTAAGAATGTATGCTTATGACCATATAAAAATAAAGTATTGAGTATTAACATCTTAAATGAACAAATTCATAAAAGTAGATTAAACGAAAGTATGATTGTTTTAGCATAAGAATTTTTTTGAATGTAAGAAAGATGAAGTGTATCAATTAACTAGTTGTGTTTTATGCATAGGGAATATGTGTAAAACAGAGTTAGTTAATATTAGATTGTATAAATAAAGATGTGTTGGAGAATTTTGAATATGGATGAATTATTGGAATTATTAGATAGATATGATTGTCATCTAAAGCGTAATGAAAAATCAATGGTTGATTTTTTGAGTATTAATTTTGAACAATATTTAAAGGATTTACGTAAAGCAAATGTATCAGAAAAGAATCAATTAGTCGGTAAAGAAATGTGTCAAAAAGTAGATGATGTTATTGATGATGTAGAAAATAATATGCATGAAATTATAAATGTATTAAAACTGTATCGATTAGGTAATATTGTAGATGCATCCATAAAATTATTTATTATATATTAGACAAAATGAAACCTTATTTAATGTTTGATTATACCGGTAATTTTCATAAAGATTCATATTTTCGAATTCGAAAAGTAGATGAAAAACAAAATAATTTTGAAAGAAATGAGATGTTTCATATTCCTTTAAACAAAAATCATTTAATTGGTACAGAAAGGTATAGTATGCCTGGATATCCATGTCTTTATCTAGCAACACAAATAGAATTGTGTTGGTATGAGTGTGGTCAACCTAATGAATTTTATATTTCAAAATTTGGTATTCCAGATGAAGAAGATAATTCATTGAAATTAATTGATTTTTCAGAAAAATTATGTGAATTAAAACATTCTTTTATTTGTTGGTTTAATAACGAAAAAGATAAGGATAAAGTAAGAAATTATTTATTAAAATATCTATATACATATCCACTTCGAGCAGCTTGTTCTGTTACTGTAGAACATCGAGATGGAAGATTTAAAGAAGAATATATTATTCCACAATTATTGCTTCAGTGGATTAGAAAAGACAAGGACTTCTATGGTGTTAAATATGAGTCTTGCAAGCCTTCTGATAAAGCAAGAAATATTGGTGGTTATAACCTAGTATTATTAACTAAAGATTTTGATGGAGATGGATATGACAAGTTTTTACGAAATAATGTAAAAATAAGTATACCTCATTTTAAAGATTTTAATTCTGTAAATTCTGAAGATCCAGAATGCTTTATACATATAGAAAAATCATTACATGAACTAGAATATATTTAATATAGTATTTTATATTTGGAGGTTATATGAAGAAGAATTCAATTATTAAAACGTTGTTTATAAGTGTAATTCTTTTATTAACAATGCCCTTAATAGTTAATTATATTATTAAAACTCCATCAAAATTCGGCTTTATTAATGAAGTAAATATATCAGCTTGGATTAGCTTTTATGGATCTGTTGTAGGAGGTTTACTTACTTTAGTTGGAGTTGTATATACAATAAATAAACAAGATGAATTTAACAAGTTAGATAAAATTGCACAGGATGATTTAAATGAAAAAAATGCAATAATGGAGTATTTTCCTAATTTTAATTTTAGCTATTCCAGTGAAATTATTGATACCAAATCTTTTACAAAATTATGTGTAAGCCAAGATGTTTGTGATGAATTTGCTGGAGTTATTATAATAAAAAACGTGGGTACTAATAATGCAAAAAATTTAAGAATCCAATGTATAAATAAAAATGAAGATTACAAAAGTGAATTTATTTTTCTAAATAATGGATATGTACTTAGAAATGAAGAATATTATATAAAAGTATTTTTGAGGTCTCTTTCTAATGTTAGGTCTATTCCTATTGATTTGAATGTTTATTTTGAGGATTCAATATGTCATGAGTATAAGATTTGTATTGAATGTGAAATAATACGGACAAATGATAATTGGCAGTTGTCACTGTTGGAGTCTAATAAATATGAAGCAGTTTTGATACGTACAAAATTTCTTTCAAAAGAACCTATAGAGTTGATAGATTATGAACATTGTCGTAATAGATTGAATTTTGATCAATATGATCAAATGTTTTATGATCAATATTTGAGAAATAGGTTAAATTCTATAAACATGATTATATTTAAAAATTTTTATGGCGAATATAATAGTGGATCTATGAGCTTTCCAATCGAGATAAAGCTCCTTAATGAAAATAAATGTAGGCATATAGTGCAAACAGAATTTGGTTTTCATGGTAAAATAGTTTTCGTTTATAGATATGAGATTATAATTGATTTGTTTAATAAATGTGTATGTTTTCAAAAGTTTAGAATTATTAAAAATCTAAATATATGTAATGGTATTAAAATAATTGTGTTATATTTGATAGGTCATAAAAAAACTAAAATTTTTAAGGAATAATTAGGCTCTTATATAATGTTTTATTACTTATTATTTATTAGTTGTATGTATAGATGTGAGGTGTAGCAATGAAATCGGAAGAAATTGCATTAAGAATTTATAAGGAAATATTTTGTCATACATGCGATACATCTATAGATATATTTTTATGTGGTGGAGCTAAAACAAAAAGTAAAGTAAATAGAGATGCAATTAGGCGTAATCTAGAAAAATATGGCTTTTTATTTAATATATTTTATCCTGAAGATTTATTTATTGAACTGCTTAATAAGAAAGAATATGATTTATTATCATTAGAAAAATATCTGGCAGAAAACTCTGATTACATTGTTATTGTATGTGAGAGTATGGGGTCAGCAGCAGAGTTAGGAGCTTTTGTTAATAATGTAGAAACATTTTCAAAAGTTATTGTTTTACAAGATTTAAAATTTAAAAATATAAAAAGTTTTATATCAGAGGGTCCTATAAAATATTTAAAGAAAAAATACAAAAATCATGTTCTTTACTATAAAAATGATTCTAAGAAAATAGCAAGTCAGCTAAAAAATATCCTAAAAAAAGAATATAGTGAGAAAAAGAAATACTTTAAAGACATTAATTGTATTAGCGGACAATGTAATTATATACTCTTCCTTTTGTATTTATTTGACAGTATAGAAAGAACTACTCTTTGTTCTTATATTGAGAATGTTAATAAAATTAAAGATAGTGATCTTAGTAGATTGTATCAATCGAGCCTAAATAGATTATTTAATACAGGCTTAATTCAGACAAATAATGAAAACAGGAAGAATTTAGAACTGACAAAAAAGGGTATTGAAAAGGTTGAATATATGATAGAAAATAATTTACTAATATCATATAGAAAAGAGATTCTTAATGATATTAGAATTAAAATCATGTATAATAAGTATTATAAAACACTATCCTTTTAGAATGTGATGCAAATAAGCAGGGGAGATGTTTCGTCTTCTTTCGTAATAAAGTCTATAACATATGGCTTCATATCAAAATGTTTAAAATTTTCTCCAAACTTTTTTCACATTTTGATATGAATAAATTATTGGTGTAAAAGGGTGGTGTTTTTTTTATGTATATATCAAGAAAAGGTGATTTACCTGTGTTGGAAAAATTTTCTGATTTCCAGTCAAAAATAAAATTATCGTCTAAATTAATATATTGGTTAGCTTATGAGACGAATAATGATCGATATGTTACTTATTATATATCAAAAAGTAGTGGTAAAAAGCGAGAAATTAATGAACCTTGTTTAGCACTAAAGCTTATACAAAAATGGATTTTAGTTAATATTTTAGAAAAATTAAATGTATCTCAATACTCATATGGTTTTAAAAAAGGAGATTGCAATCCAATGAAGGAATGTGCCTCCATGCACAAAGATAATATATATTTAATGAAGTTGGATATTGAAAATTTTTATAATTCAATTTCTAAAAAGAAAGTACGAAAAATTTTTTCATCAATATATAATCCAGAAATTGCTTATTTATTAACAAATTTATGTGTTCATAAGAATTGTTTACCACAAGGAGCACCGACATCTGCTTACTTAGCAAATCTTGTGTCTATATCATTGGATAACAGAATTGCAGGTTATTGTAATAAACATAAAATCATATATACAAGATATGCGGATGATATGTTTTTTTCATGTAATAATAGACAAGCACTTAGAGAATTATATCCTATGGTAAATAGAATAATAAAAAGTGAAGGATATTCATTGAACTTATCAAAAACAAATTTTAAATCTGTTTCTTCTAAAAGCAGTATATTAGGAATTACAATTAATGATGGAAATCTAAAATGTTCAAAAGAATTAAAACGAAATATTAGATCTATTATATATAATTCTCTTATGCAAGGTGACTATTCTATGAATGACAAAGTACGAGGTTATATTGCATATGTTGATTCAGTAGAAGATGGATATAAAGTAAAATGTACTAAATATATTGAAGGATTATTAAAATCCGATAAAATTAGTAGAAAAAACAAAAAGTTATATTATCAATTTCCAATTTTTTAAGTAAATTGGAATTTTTTCATATAATTTGAAAGGAAGATAACATGTATTTTGAGAAACTCGAATTAACACATTTTAGAAAATTTAACGAAACAGATAATCAAATTATGTTTGTGAAAAATAATTTGACGGATAATGGTGATAAAGATAAGGTCGATGTAGGTTCAGATACTACTTTGATTGTTGGAAAGAACAATGTAGGTAAAACTACAATTGTAACAGCTCTTGACAAATTAATTAACAAAGGGAATTTTAAAGTCACTGACTTTAATTATAGGTATTTAGATAAATGGCTAAATGAATATAAAAAGGATAATGCGATTGTAGCTCCATATATAGGATTTAAATTAACTGTATATTTGGATGATGCGAGTCAAGATCTCGTAACAAATCTTTTTGATTTTTTATTAGTTGGCGATTTAGAGGATAAAAAGATAGATATAATTATTAAATATGAAGTTTCGAATGAAATTGAATTTAAAGAAAGATTAAAACATGAAAAACTTGAATTTGATAATTTTCTTGATATTTTAGATAATACAGATTATCAAATTAATTATTATGATAAAAGATTGTCTAATAGAGTAAAAGATTTCAAATTATCTAATTTAATGAGATTGACAAATATCCAGGCGAATCATTTAAAGAATGACCATTGTTTAAGTGATGCTTTTAATAAAATCATTTCATACAATTATGATACTAATTTTAAAACAGAAAAAAAAGGTATTATAAATTCATTGTTAAAGATAAATAAGTTGTTAACAAATAAAGTTCAAGATAATCATCAAAAAGAATTGACAGATGTTTTAAAAGAGTTAATTTCAATGAAACACGTTCAGGTGAATTTACATGCGGACATTACTTTTGATAAATTGATGAATGGATTATTTAAATATGAATATAAGGAATACGATAAAAATATACCAGAAGATCAATTTGGATTAGGATATACAAATTTGATTATGATTATTGCTTCAATAATGGACTATATTGCCAAATATCCAAAGTCAGCTTTTAATAGCCATATCAATTTGATTTCAATTGAAGAGCCTGAAGTATTTATGCATCCACAGATGCAGGAGTTATTTATAGAAAACATCAATAAAGCATTAACAGTTTTATTGAAGAATAATGATATAAATGTGAATACTCAATTGATTATCTCAACACATTCTCCACATATATTAAATAGTAAAATTCATAGTTCAAATTCATTTAATAATATTTGTTATATAACAGAAAATTCATTTGATGCATGTGCTATAAACTTAAATAATGAAGTTGTAGTTCATAGAGAGAATGGAGATGATTATAAAAAAGATATAGCATTTCTTAAGAAACATATAAAGTTTAAAACTTCTGAGCTATTTTTCTCAGATGCCGTAATATTTGTTGAAGGGTTTGCAGAAGAATTATTAATACCTTTATATATTGAAAAATTACCAGAACTAAGTCATAGGTATATTTCAGTTTTTAATATAAATGGTGCTCATGGAAGAGTTTATGAAAAACTTATTTATGCATTAAAAATACCGACATTAATGATTACAGATTTAGATATAAAAAGAACGGATGATGAAAGAGAAAATTTTAAACAATTCCAATCTTTAGACAATGTAGAAACAACAAATCAAACATTATCATACTTTAGAGGAAAAATTAGTGAATTAACAGGAATTACGGGCGATTTTATTGAAAAAGGCAACTTATACATAGCTTATCAAGGAAAAATGATTAATGATTATTATGCAACTAGTTTTGAAGAAGCTTTTATATTGCAGAATTATAATAATAAAATATTAAACTCTGCTTTAGTTGATACAAAACCAACAATTTATGGACAGATAGTTGAAAAGAATGATTATGAACAAAATAAATTAAATTCATATAAATGGCAGGTTAAATTAAGCGAAGATAAGGGTAAATTTGCGAATAATTTATTCTTTGAAATAACAACAGCTGATAAAAATGAAGATATACCGGAATTACCTGAGTATATTTCAAACGGATTGAAATGGTTGGAAAGAGAATTAGGTAAGAACAATGTGTGAAAAATCAATTTCAAAAGAAAATTTAAGAACAGAACAAAAAATTCAGAATAATTTGAATAGTTGTTTTGATCAATATACTAGTTTTGTTTTCGATGCGGGTGCGGGATCTGGTAAAACATATGCTTTAGTTCAATGTTTAGAGCATTTAATAAAATCAAAAGGTAATGATTTAAAGATGAATAATCAAAAGATCATTTGCATCACTTATACGAATGTTGCTACTAATAACATCAAGGAAAAAATTGGTCGTAATGACATTGTCCTGGTGTCAACGATTCATGAGCGATTGTGGGAAATAATAAAGAAACAGCAACCAGAGTTATTAAAAATTCATAAAGAAGCTTTAGATAAAGATATTGAGGAAAATGAGAAAATATTAACTGCAGATTCAAATTATGAAATTTTAGATGATAAAGATGGTTTTGTTAAACTCATATATGAAAATAAAAATATATTAAATGATATTTATACTCTAAATGCTTCTGAATATAGAAAAAGACTCCCGGAATGTTTTAATAAGGATTATGTACAATTAACAAAGAATATAAACAAATTTAAAAAATTAGTTAGTGCTGTCATAAGAATAAAAAATGATGAGGAATGTTTGCTCAATATACAAAATAAGCAAGTTGGATATAATGAAGTTATATATGATTCAAATTATAATCGAGATAGATTATATAAAATGAAAATTAGTCATGACACATTATTGGAGTATTCATGTAAATTGATAATGGGCAATCCATATATGTGTAGGATTATAATTGATAATTATCCTTATGTTTTGATTGACGAATACCAAGATACATCAGTAAATGTTATAAAAATCATGAAAACATTGGATGATTATGCAAAATCTCGTAAACGTAATTTTATTGTAGGATATATTGGAGATTCTGTTCAGAATATATATACAGATGGAATAGGTAATCAATTAAACACGTTACACCCTGGATTAAAACAAATAAGTAAGGAATTTAATTGGAGATCACGTGCAGAAATCATAACAGTTGCAAACAGAATTCGTAATGATGAAATACAACAAGTTCCTATTGATGATAAATATATTGGGGGAACAGTTAAGTTTTATCACGGTGCTGGTAATCAAGAGAGTTCATTTATAAAGAAATATCAGAACAAGTGGGAAGATGTACATGTGTTTTCATTCAAAAATGAAGAAATTGCGGAGTTAAGTGGCTTTAAAAATTTGTACAATGTTTTTAAAAAGGTTTATAGCGGAAATAAATATGATTTATTAACTTCAGAATTACTAAGCAAAGATTTAAAAAAACTTGGAAAAGTACAACTAACTTTATATCGTTTGCTATATGTATTAATAGGTGTACAAGATGAAAATAATAGAATTAATTCAGTTTTGAATTTAGAAAAAATGAAGATAAATTTTGTTGAATTAAAAAAAATGGTAGATCAGTTAAAAAATATCAATGGAGATTCTTTAAATGATTTATTACAAAATATTGGGTTAGAGTTAGAAAATAGAAATAATCATTATTTGATGATGGTATTTAGTGATATATTTGAGATCGATAAGTCTATATCAATGGAAAGTCTAATTAATAAATTTAAGCAAGATTTATTTGATCATGAAATTGATGAAACTATATTCAAAGAATTTTTAAATATAGAATTTCACGAATTATGTAATTGGTTTAATTATATAATTGGTAATAATAATTATCATACATTTCATGGAACAAAAGGATTGGAGTTTGAAAATGTAGTAGTTATTATGAAAGAGAAAAATGGTCGAAGCAAGATTAATTTTAAAGATTATTTTAAAAGTTATAATAGTCCTGTAGAGAATGTTGATACTAGAAATCTATTGTATGTTGTTGTTACTAGGGCAATAAGTAATTTACGAATTTTATATATTGACGATATTGATGAAATTAAGATGAACATTGAAAAAATATTTGGTGATGTTCTGGAATATCAAGAATAATTTTCTTGAGTTTGTTATGCAATGAAAGGATGGGGTATATTATGAAAATAGCAGTTGCAGGAACAGGATATGTAGGATTGAGTATTGCTTGTTTATTATCTCAACATAATGAGGTAAAGGCAGTGGATATTATTAAGGAAAAGGTAGATTTAATTAATTCTAAGAAATCTCCTATTCAGGATGATTATATTGAGAAATATTTAGCTGAAAAGGATTTAAATCTTGAAGCTACATTAGACGCAGAGTATGCTTATAAGGATGCTGATTTTGTAGTTATTGCTGCACCAACTAACTATGATAGTAAGAAGAATTTCTTTGATACAAGTGCAGTAGAAAGTGTTATTGAGTTAGTATTAAAGTATAATCCTAGAGCTATTATGGTTATTAAGTCAACTATTCCAGTTGGATATACGGAGAGTGTTAGAAAGAAATTTAATACTAAGAATATTATTTTTAGTCCAGAATTTTTAAGAGAGTCTAAGGCTTTATATGATAATCTATATCCTTCAAGAATTATTGTAAGTACGGATGTAAATGATTCTAGATTGGTTGAGAAGAGTCATGAGTTTGCTACTTTACTTCAAGAAGGGGCTATCAAAGAGAATATTGATACATTATTTATGGGATTTACGGAAGCAGAGGCTGTTAAATTATTCGCAAATACTTATTTAGCACTTCGTGTATCTTACTTTAATGAATTAGATACATATGCTGAAATGAAAGGGTTAAATACACAAGATATTATTGAAGGTGTGTGTTTAGATCCACGTATTGGTTCTCACTACAATAACCCTTCATTTGGATATGGTGGATATTGCTTACCAAAGGATACTAAGCAATTATTAGCTAACTATCAGGATGTACCTGAAAACTTAATTGAAGCCATTGTAGAATCTAATAGAACTCGTAAAGACTTTATTGCGGATAGAGTATTGAATATGGCTGGTTATTATGGATATGAGGATAATAACACATATTCTGAAAGTGAAGAGCATGAAGTAGTGATTGGTGTATATCGTTTAACTATGAAATCAAATAGTGATAACTTTAGACAGAGTTCTATTCAGGGTGTAATGAAACGTATTAAGGCTAAGGGTGCTAAAGTGATTATTTATGAACCAACATTAAAGGATGGAGAAACATTCTTTGGTAGTAAGGTAGTGAATGATTTGGATGAATTCAAAGCTCAATCTCAAGCTATTATCGCAAATCGTTATGATAGTTGTTTAGATGATGTACAGGATAAAGTTTATACTCGTGATTTGTTCAGAAGAGATTAGCATATTGTCTTAGTGTATATTACGAAAAACTTAAATCAATACAAAAATCGTAAGTAAAAAAATCAATATAAAGCAAGTTATATTGATTCGTGAATATTATGATTAGAAAGTTTTCAATTATTAAAAAGCTAACTATATAAAATTCAAGTATTTTTTTAAAAAAGTTTGAAAATATAAAATAACTGGAAATTTATGGCTAGTTTTAAATTGATCTTTGAAAATGTGAATATTGGATTAAATTTAGGCATGACGAAAAAAACTTTTAAAATGTGATTTTTTAAAAGTTCAGATGCTTTAGATGCATTGGTCTTATCTTAATAATGCAGAATCAAATGATTGTCCTGTTTCTAGTAAATGATAAATGATTCTAAGCAGCTTTCTA
>UQVG01000053.1 GCA_900544435.1 uncultured Erysipelotrichaceae bacterium
TGGGGGAGCACAACATAATCGAAATGCGATGAAAAATAAGGTTAACTTTGAAAAAGATAATTTTATTTTAGAAGAAATATTATATGATCCTCAAACTAGTGGAGGACTTCTTGCTTGTGTAGCAAGTGATGATTTAAAAGATATATTAAATGATTTTAAACAAGCAGGACTTGCTTGTTATGTGATTGGCAAAATTGTTGACAAAGATCAATTTGATATTTATGTACGTTAGGAGATTGTTATGGAAATTTTAGATGCAAGAGGACTTGAATGTCCACTACCAGTTGTGAAAACAAAAGAATTATTAAAAGAAATCGATAAAGTAAAGGTATTGGTTGATAATGAAATTGCAATCGAAAATTTAACAAAATTTGCAGGAGTAAGACATTATCAAATCGTTACAGGTGATGATGGTAATGATTTTTATGCCATTATTGCTAAAGAAGGTATTGATGAAGAATTAGATTTTAATGAAAAAAGTGGTGATGTCGTTGTTATTTCAAGTAAAACAATGGGAAGTAATGAAGAACTTGGTGCAATTTTAATGAAATCATTTATCTTTGCACTTACAAAACAAGATCAATTACCTAAAGAAATGATTTTCTATAATGAAGGTGTTTTTCTTACAACAAGTGAGGGAGATATTTTAAATGATTTAAAATATCTTGAAAGTCAAGGCGTTGATATTGTAAGTTGTGGAACATGTTTAGACTTCTTTAAACGTAAAGAATTATTACAAGTAGGGACTGTCACAAATATGTACGATATAGTTGAAAGGATGGAAAAGGCTGAAAAAGTCATTAAGCCATAAGAAAAATGAAAGATTTGGTTATTGTAAGAGGTGGTGGCGATATTGCTACGGGAACCATTTATAAACTATATAAATGTGGTTTTAAAGTTTTGATTTTAGAAATTGAAAAACCAAGTGCAATTCGAAGAAATGTTGCTTTTTGTGAAGCTATTTATGATAAACAAAAACAAGTAGAAGATGTTACTTGTTATCTAGCACATGACTATGATGAAGCCAAACAATTTTTAATGGAAAATAAAGTAACTTTATTAATTGACCCAAATGCAAAAGCAATTGATTATTTTAAACCAGAGGTTGTTGTTGATGCAATTCTTGCTAAAAAAAATTTAGGAACAACCAAAGAAATGGCACCAATTACGATTGCTTTAGGACCAGGGTTTATTGCTGGAAAAGATGTTAATGTTGTTATTGAAACAATGCGTGGACATAAACTTGGAAGAACTATTTATCAAGGGGCTGCTTTAAAAAATACAGGTATACCAGGAATCATTAAAGGTTATGGAAAAGAACGTGTTATTCATTCTCCTGTTGCAGGGACTGTAAAACATGTAAAACATTTAACAGACATTGTAAAAAAAGGTGAAGTGATTGCTTATGTTGATCAAACACCTATTTATGCGACAATGGATGGATTACTTCGAGGTTTGATTAAAGAAGGTTTTGTGGTTACTAAAGGTTTTAAAATGGCAGATATTGATCCACGTGAAGATGAATATGAAAATTGTTTTACTATTTCAGATAAAGCGCGTTGCATTGCTGGTGGTGTGATTGAAGCAATTTTCTATTTAAGAGGACATAGAAATGATTTATCTTGATCAAGCGGCAACTAGTTTTCCTAAAATTAAAGAAGTTCAAGAAGCAGTGATTGATTGTATGAATCATTGTACAAATGCGAATCGCTCAACGAGTACGACGAGTTTAAATGCGAGTCGTTTGATTTATCAAACACGTAAACTTATTAAAGAATATTTTCATGTACCACAAGATGGATGCGTGATTTTAAATAGTGGAAATACAGAAAGTCTCAATACATGTATTAAAGGCATTTTAAAAAAAGGTGATCACGTGATTACAACTTATGCTGAACATAACAGTGTTTTAAGGCCACTTTATCAATTAGAAAAAGCAAATATCATTACGCTATCTATTACATCACCTACACTAGAGGGTATTGAAAAATGTCTTCAAGAAAATACGAAATTGATTATTGTAACGCACAGTTCAAATGTGACAGGTGAAATTTATCCAATTGCTAAAATTGGAAAACTTGCACATGATCATGATATTTTGATGATGAGTGATGTGGCGCAAAGTGCAGGACATATTTCTATTGATATGAAAAAAATGAATTTAGATATTTTATGTTTTAGTGGTCATAAAGGATTACTTGGAAATAGTGGAATTGGTGGCTTTTGTTTAGCTGGTGCTATAGAAATGGAACCTTTAATCAGTGGTGGAACGGGAATGGACTCTTTTAATCATTTTCAAAGTAATTATTATCCAGAACATGTAGAGGCTGGAACACGTAATATAACAGGAATTGCTTCTTTGAATGCAGGAATTTCTTATTTATTAAAATATCAAGCTGAAAAATCAAAATATACAAGTGAGTTAATTGAATTTTTATATAATGGCTTAAAAAATATACAACAAGTTATTATTTATGGCGATTTTAAAGAAAGGACACCTATTGTTGCATTCAATATTAAAGGAATGGATAGTTTTAAAGTGGCTGACATTTTAAGTAATCAATATGATATAGCTATTCGTTGTGGTGCTCATTGTGCACCCTTGATGCATCAACATCTCAATACAGTGGAAAGTGGACTTGTAAGAGTATCACTTTCATTTATGAATACAAAAGAAGAAATACAATTTTTCATTAAAGCAATTCAAAAAATAAGTGAGGAACGATTATGATCATTAGTGTTATTGGTTCAGGTGGAAAGACAACGAAAATCAAACAATTGAAAGATAAATATTTAAAAGAAGGTAAGAGTGTTTTAATAACGACTACCACTCATATGAAAATAGAAGAAAAAACATTAGTAGATCCAAGTCATGAAGAAATTATAAAAGAAATTAAAAAGTGTGGCTATGCACATGCTGGTAGTAGAGCGGATAGTCAAAAAATTAAATCTTTAGATGATGATTTATTAAAAAAATTAAAAAAAGAAATAGATGTGATTTTAATTGAAGCGGATGGCTCTCATGGATTACCTTTAAAGTATCCTAGAGATCATGAACCTGTTATAGATAAAGACAGTGATGAAATTATTTTAATTACTTCTTTAAAAGGACTGGGTAAGTTAGTTAAGGATGTTGTACATGGTTATCAAGAAATGAAAGTGGATGAAAATCAAATAGTAGATTGTCTTTTTGTTCAACATCTTATAAATATTTATTTAGAAAAAATAAAAAAATATAATACTTCTATCAAAATTCAAGTAAACGGAGCAGATACGCTGTATGAAAAAGCACTTGCTTCATTATTAGAAAACCAAAAAGATGTAACACTTATCAATGAAGAATGGTTCTTACCGCAACCAAAACTTGTTATTTTAGGTGCTGGACATGTTAGCCAATATGTAAGCAAACTAGCTTCTATGTTAGATTTCTATACAATTGTTATTGACGAAAGAAAAGAATTTGCATGTAAAGAATTATTCCCTGAAGCTAATGAGATTCATTGTGTTCCTTTTGATAAGGCTGATCATTATTTTCCTAAAGAAACAAATACATGTTATGTTATTGTTACAAGAGGACATAAAGATGATCGTTTGTGTTTAAAAAAGACACTTTCTATACAAAGCCTTTATGTAGGAATGATTGGAAGCAAAAAGAAAGTTAAACAGACTTATGACGCTTTATTAGAAGAAGGATATCAACAAGCTGCACTTGATAAAGTCCATGCGCCTATTGGTTTACCTATTAAAGCGGTAACCCCTGCAGAAATTGCCGTGAGTATCATGTCTGAAATTATAGCTATTAAAAATGAACATCAATATTCAAGCATGACAAGTGACTTATTAGAGGTACAAGGTGATGGTGTTTTATGTATTATTACTGATAAAAAAGGATCAACACCACGTACTGTAGGCAGTATGATGTTTGTAAGTGAAAAAAGACTTGTTGGTTCGATTGGTGGGGGAAGAGAAGAATATCAAGCTATTTTAGATGCTAAGGATTGTCAAAAGGTAATGATGAAGCATTATGAATTAAATAATAATGAAAGTGCCAATTTAGGAATGATTTGTGGAGGAAGCAATGATGTTTTGTTTCTTCCTATTAAGCAGCGTTAGCTGCTTTTTTTGTATCTATAAATCATTTTTTTTGTAGTATCTTGATGAAAAAAAAAGAGTTATGCTACAATTTTTTTGTTTTAAGAAGGTTAATTTAATGTGAGGGAGAGAGAATATGGAGAAAAAAGAGTATGCAAGTCCTTATGAATTTGAAGGGAAAATTCCTTTAAAACAGGCAATTATTTTAGGTTTACAACATGTTTTAGCAATGTTTGTTGGGAATCTTACACCGGTACTTATTATTACAGGTGCCTGTGCTGCGATGCATGATGCAGATGTTTTTGCAGCAATTCAAGTTTCACTTTTACAAAATGCAATGTTAATTGCAGGTGTTGTTACATTAGTACAATTATTTTCAATTGGTCCTATTGGTGGTAAAGTCCCAATTATCATGGGAACAAGTTCAGGATTTATTGGTGTTTTCCAAAGTGTCGCTCATGTAATGGGTGGTGGAGTTTTAGGTTATGGTGCCATCATGGGTGCAAGTATTATTGGTGGTTTGTTTGAAACTGTTTTAGGTTTTCTTTTAAAACCACTACGTCGTTTTTTCCCATCGGTTGTTACAGGAACAGTTGTTTTATCAATTGGTTTATCTTTAATTGGTGTAGGTGTTGCTTCTTTTGGGGGAGGAAGCAGTGCTCAAGATTATGGATCTGTAGAAAATCTTTTAATTGGTTTATTTGTTTTAGTAGTTATTTTAGCTTTTAAACATGGCACAAAAGGAATGCTAAGCAATTCAGCAGTTTTAATAGGAATTATATGTGGTTATGTTTTATGTATGATCTTACCATTTTTCATTTCAACAACTGGTATTGCCAGTGATGGAACAGAGTTTGTTAAATCATGGGTTTTAAATTGGGATAAAGTGGCTCAAGCAAAATGGTTTGCCTTACCAAAATTAATGCCAGTAAAACCAGTTTTTGATTTAAGAGCAATTTTACCAGTATTAATTATGTTTATTGTTACAGCTGTTGAAACTGTAGGAGATATTTCTGGTGTTATGGAAGGTGTAATGTCAAGAGAAGCTACTGATCAAGAATTATCAGGTGGTGTTATTTGTGATGGTATTGGGTCATCAATTGCAGCATTATTTGGTGTTTTACCAAATACATCATTTTCACAAAACGTTGGTTTAGTAACAATGACTAAAATTGTCAATCGTTTTGCTTTAGCATGTGGAGCTGTTTTCTTAATTATTTGTGGTTTATTTCCTAAATTAGCTGCACTTGTTTCAATTATGCCACAATCAGTATTAGGTGGAGCTGCAGTCATTATGTTTTCATCAATTGTTATGTCTGGTATTCAATTAATTACTAAAGAACCACTTACAGCACGTTCAATGACAATTGTCTCTGTTGCTTTAGGTTTAGGTTACGGTATTGGAGCAAATAGTGCGATTTTAGTTCAACTTCCACAAGCTATTCAAATGATTTGTGGTGAATCAGGAATTGTACCGGCTGCGTTTGTAGCGATTATTTTAAATATTTTATTACCAAAAGATAAACAATAAAGGAGGGTTTTCTTTGTTAACAATTAGAAATTATGTGCGACCTCAAACAATTGAGGAAGCGTATGAATATGCAAAAAAACCAATGAATGTTGTTTTAGGTGGTATGTTATGGCTTAAAATGCAAAATAGAAATGTTAATTTTGCTATTGATTTATCTGATTTGCATTTAGATCAAATTGAAGAAGTAGATGATGAAATACATATTGGTGCGATGGTTTCTTTAAGAGAACTTGAAACAAATGAACTTTTAAATGAGTTTACACAAGGAGCCATTAAAGAAAGTGTACGTCACATTGTAGGTGTTCAATTTAGGAATTTAGCGACAATTGGGGGATCTATCTATGGAAGATTTGGTTTTTCTGATGTTTTAACACTTTTTATGGCGCTTGATTGCGAGGTAGAACTTTATCCAACCGGTCGTGTTTCTATTAAAGAATTTGCAAATATGAAATTTACTAAAGATATCCTTACAAAGGTTATTGTAAAAAAAGTGCCGACAAAAGTAGTTTATTTATCGCAAAGAAATATTTCAACAGATTTTCCAGTTTTAACCTGTGCTGTAAGTTGTATTGATCAACATTATACATGTATTATTGGAGCTAGACCTTTACATGCTGTAGCATTTAATGGAGATAGTTATTTTGAAACAGGAATTACTGAAGAAAATATTCAAAATTTTACAAAATTTGTTTTATCAGAATTAAAATTAGGAAGTAATTCGAGAGCTTCTAAAGAATATCGTCAAAAGATTGCAAAAGTTTTAATAAAAAGGGCTTTTCTTCAATTAAAGGAGGATGTATATGGAAATTAAATTGACTTTAAATGGAGAAAAAATTGTGCAAGATATAGAACCTGATTTATTACTTATTGATTTTGTGAGAAAAAATGGTTGTTATAGTGTCAAACGTGGGTGTGATACAAGTAACTGTGGCTTATGTACAGTTTTATTAAATGATAAACCTGTGCTTTCTTGTAGTGTTCTTGCGATGCGTGCAAATGGCGCAAAAGTAGTTACCTTAGAAGGAATGCAGGAAGAAGCTAAACCTCTTGCAACATTTATTGCAAGTCAAGGGGCTGAACAATGTGGATTTTGTAATCCGGGATTTATGATGAATACACTTGCTTTATTAAAAGAAAACCCTCATCCAAATGATGATGAAATCAAGGAATTTTTAGCTGGTAATTTATGTCGTTGTTCAGGATATGAAGGACAACTTAGAGGTATTAAAAATTATTTACAATATCTTGAAGAAAAGGGGAATGAATAATGGCTTATAAACATATTGAAAAACCCGTTATGAAAAAAGATGCGATGAATCTTTTACTTGGTAAGCCTGTTTATGTAGATGATATAACAAGTCAGGATTGTTTAGTTGTTAAAGTATTAAGATCACCACATGCCCATGCTTTGATTGAAGAAATTGATGTTTCTAAAGCGCAAAAAATTCCTGGTATTGAAGCTGTCTATACGTATAAAGATGTTCCTCAAAGTCGTTTTACAATGGCTGGACAAACGCCTCCAGAACCAAGTCCTTATGATCGTTTGATTTTAGATCAAAGAGTTCGTTTTGTAGGGGATGCCGTCGCTATTGTTGCTGGGATTAATGAAAAGGTTGTTGATCGTGCTTTAAAAATTATTAAAGTAAAATATCAGGTTTTAACACCTGTTCTTGATTTTACAAAAGCAAAAGATAATGAGGTATTAGTTCATCCTGAAGAAAATTGGAAAGCTTTGTGTCCTGTAGGTGCAGATAATCAAAGAAATCTCGTAGCAACAAATTCTTCAAGTCAAGGTAATTTAGAAAAAGTTTTTGCTTCTTGTGACCAAGTAATTGAAAGAACCTATCATACAAGAGCAAATCAACAAGCAATGATGGAAACTTTTAGAACGTATTGTGAAATCGATCCTTATGGAAGACTTCATGTTATTTCTTCTACTCAAATTGTTTTCCATTGTCGAAGAATTCTTGCGAACGCTCTAGGAATTCCTCAATCGAAAATTCGTGTTGAAAAGCCAAGAATTGGTGGAGGTTTCGGGGCTAAACAAACGGTTGTGGCTGAGGTTTATCCAGCTTTTGTAACATGGATGACAAAGAAACCCTCTAAAATGATATATAGTCGTAAAGAATCACAAATTGCCTCTACACCACGTCATGAAATGCAAGTGACTGTTAAATTAGGAGCCATGAATGATGGAACAATTCGAGCAATGGACGTTTATACGCTTTCAAATAGTGGGGCTTTTGGTGAACATGGGCCAACAACAGTAGGCTTATCGGGACATAAATCGATTCCACTTTATACAAATAATCTAGAAGCTTTTAAATTCTCTTATGATGTTGTTTATACCAATTGTCAAGCTGCAGGTGCTTATCGTGGTTATGGCGCTACACAAGGACTTTTTGCAGTAGAGTCAATTGTAAGTGAAATGGCAGGAATTTTAGGTATTGATCCAGTAGTTATTCGAGAAAAAAATATGGTTAGACAGGGCCAAACAATGGGGGCCTATTATAATGAAGTTGCTAAAGCATGTGCGTTAGACAAATGTATGGATCATGCTAAAAGACTTTTTGATTGGGAAAACAAGTCAAAAGTACGTGTCTTAGAAAATGGTAAAATTAGAAGTGCTGGTGTAGCTATGGCCATGCAAGGATCAGGTATTTCAGGCGTAGATGTTGGTTCAGCTACATTAAAACTTGAAGATGATGGTTATTATACACTTCATATTGGAGCGGCTGATATGGGAACAGGGTGTGATACGATTCTTGCACAAATGGCAGCTGAATGTTTAGATTGTGATGTTGATCAAATTGTTGTCTTTGGAGCAGATACAGATATTTCACCTTATGATTCAGGTTCTTATGCTTCTTCAACAACTTATGTAACAGGAAAGGCAGTAGAACAAGCCTGTGAAAAATTAAAAAATAATTTATGTAATATTGCTATGCAAACATTTAATTGTGAAAAAGAAGATGTTGAATTTACATCTCAGGGTGTTAAAAATTTAAAGACAAATGAACTTTTGACTTTAAAAGAACTGGCTTTAAAAGCCATGTGTGGAAATAATATTGAAACACAAGTTACGGTTACACATTCGTCACCATTTTCACCACCGCCTTATATGGTAGGAATGGTTGAAATTGAACTTGATAAAGAAACAGGTCAAGTAGATATTCTTGATTATGTTGCTGTGGTTGATTGTGGAACTGTCATTAATACAAATTTAGCACGTGTCCAAACTGAAGGCGGTCTAGTCCAAGGAATTGGTATGGCACTTTATGAAGATGTTCAATATACAAAACGAGGAGCGATTCCTGAAAATTCATTTATGCAATATAAGATTCCTACACGTTTGGATATGGGAAAAATTAGAGTTGAATTTGAAAGCAGCTATGAACCAACTGGACCTTTCGGTGCAAAGTCAATTGGAGAAATTGTTATAAATACACCATCTCCTGCAATCGCTAATGCTATCTATCGAGCAACAGGTAAGTATTTAAAGGATCTTCCAATGACTCCTGAAAAAATTTTAATGGCAATCGAAGAATAATGAAAACGTATATTATTTATTTAGCAGCAGGGAATAGTCGTCGTTTTAAAGAAGATAAGTTGCATGTACTTTTTAAAGGAAAAGAACTTTATCTTTATGGGATTAATACTTTGAAACAATTATTAAAATATCGAGATGATATAGAAATCATCATTGTTTCTAATACAATCGATATACAAGAAAATTGTATGCATAGTTATAAAAGTCCTTTAAGTGAAAAAGGAATTTCTTATTCAATTAAAGCTGCTTTAGATCATATCAACCAACAAGATGACTATCAAATGATGTTTATGGTTGCAGATCAACCAAATCTATTTTATCAAACACTCAATAAGATGATTGATACATTTAATCAATCATCTTATTCTATATGTTCTTTAATATTTAAAGAAAGAGTAGGAAATCCTGTAATCTTTTCTAAAAAATATTTCAATGAGTTATATTCTTTAAAAGAAGATCAGGGAGGACGTAAGATTGTTAATAAATATCCACAAGAATGTTTCTATTTTAAAATTGATAATGAAAAAGAACTTTATGATATTGATTATCAAAGTGATTTACAAGAACTTATAAAGGAAGAAGAATATGATTGAATATGCTAAATTAGAAGATAAAGAAGAAATCTATAATTTGATTTGTATTTTAGAAAATAAAGAGATCAATAAAAAACACTTTGATTGCGTTTTTGAAAATTCTTTAAAAGATGAAGATATTATTTATTTAGTTTATCGAGATGAAAAAATTGAGGGTTTTCTAAGTTTTAAAATACATCATTATTTACATCATGACCATGATACAGGTGAAATTGTAGAACTTGTTGTTTTACCAGAAAAAAGAAGTTTGAAAATTGGTAAACAATTGATTGAAAAAATTGAAGAGATTGCAAAAGATAAGCAACTCGAACAAATTGAGCTTTCTACTTCCACTTATCGTAAAGATGCCCATCGTTTTTATGAAAGACAAGGTTATGAAAAATTACATTATAATTATACGAAAGAACTAGATGACTAACCGTCATCTTTTTTTCACATCTTTTACACATAGTCATGCTACAATAAAGTTGAAGAGGTGGTAGTAATGTATAAAGCATTAATGATAGAAGATCATAAAGAAGTAAGAGACTTTGTTAAAGAGTATTTTGGTCATAAAGAAATAGAAGTTATAGAAGCTCAAAATGGTTATGAAGGATTAGCAATATTAGATGATACAATCGATATCATTTTACTTGACATCATGATGCCTGGAATCGATGGCTATGAAGTTTGTAAACAGATAAGAAATCGATATAATACGCTTATTATTTTTATAAGTGCTCTATCAGAAGATGAAAACCAATTAAAAGCTTATGAATATGGGGCAGATGATTATATTACTAAACCTTTTAAACCTTCTTTGTTATATGCTAAATGTTTAGCACTTTTAAAAAGAAATA
>UQVG01000054.1 GCA_900544435.1 uncultured Erysipelotrichaceae bacterium
AAAAAATAAAAAAAATTTTTTCTACATTTTGAAATAAATTTATTAAATTGCTAAAAAAAGATTATCAAAACAGTGATAAAACATTAAAAAATGTATACAATCTAGCTATTTTTTAGGAAAATAACAAAAAAATAGCTAATCTTTACACATATTACTAAATGTGCTATTCTAACTGTACAAAAAAAGGAGGAACCTTTATGAACAAAGAAAATGTAGGTTTATATGATCAGTCATTTGAACATGATAACTGCGGAATAGGGGCCGTTGTTAATATCAAAGGATTAAAAACTTATAAAACAGTAGATGATGCTTTAAAAATTGTTGAACAATTAGAACATCGTGCTGGAAAGGATGCAGCAGGGGAAACTGGAGATGGTGTAGGAATCTTAACACAAATACCAGATGAATATTTTCAAAAGGTAATTAAAGATTTTGTACTTCCTCAAAAAGGGCATTATGGAGTTGGAATGTTCTTTATGCCTCAAGATGAAAAAGTACGTTTACGTGTCAAAAAAATGTTTGAAACAGTTGTTAAAAAAGAGGGATTAGACTTTTTAGGTTGGCGTGTCGTACCAACTGTACCTAGTGTTTTAGGGAAAAAAGCATTAGATGCAATGCCTTATATTGTCCAAGCATTTATTAAAAAACCACATGGTGTAGATTGTGGTTTAGATTTTGATAGAAAATTATATCAAGTGAGAAGAATTTTTGAACAAAGTCAATTTGAAGATACTTATGTATGTTCACTTTCAAGTCGTACCATTGTTTATAAAGGAATGTTCTTAGTACAACAACTTCGATTATTCTTTAAAGATTTACAAGATAAAAGTTATAAAAGTGCCATTGCTTTAGTTCATTCACGTTTCTCAACAAATACAATGCCATCATGGAAAAGAGCCCATCCTAATAGATTTATTGTTCACAATGGTGAAATCAATACAATTAAAGGAAACGCTAATAACATGTTATGTCGAGAAGAAAACATGCAAACAGATGTTGTGGATACTTCAAAAGTATATCCAGTTGTTGATGTCAATGGTTCAGATTCAGCAATGTTAGATAATACATTAGAATTCTTAGTAATGTCAGGTATGGAACTTCCAAGAGCTGTCATGATGTGTATTCCAGAACCTTATGAAAATGATAAAAGTATGTCACAAGCAAAAAAAGATTTCTATGAATATAATGCTACACTTATGGAACCATGGGATGGACCAGCTTCTATCTTATTTAGTGATGGAGACATCATGGGGGCTATTTTAGATAGAAATGGTTTAAGACCATCACGTTATTATATTACAAAAGATCATTATTTAGTATTATCTTCAGAAGTAGGTTCATTAGATATCCCAGCTAAAGATATTATTTTAAAAGAAAGACTAAGACCTGGAAAAATGTTATTAGTTGATACTGTTAAAGGTGAACTTATTGAAGATGATGTTTTAAAAGAAACTTATGCAACAAAACAACCTTATGGGGAATGGTTGGAAAGTAATTTAATTAATTTAAAAGATATGAGAATTCCTAGTATTAGAGTAGAAAGATACGAAGGAGAAGAATTAACTAAATTACAAAAAATACATGGTTATAGTTATGAAGATACAAACTATATTAAAAACTTAGCTTTAACTGGTAATGAAAATATTGTAGCAATGGGAAATGATACACCAATTGCAGCTTTATCGACAAAACATCCACCATTATTTAATTACTTTAAACAATTATTTGCACAAGTAACCAATCCACCAATCGATGCTATTCGTGAAGAAATCATTACTTCAACAAGTATTTGTATTGGTCGAGATGGAAATATGTTGGAAGATAAACCAGAAAACTGTCATTTATTAAAAATCAATCATCCTATTTTAAGTAATACAGATATTTTAAAAATCAAAAACTTGAAAAAAGAAGGCTTTAAAGTAGGTGAAGTTAATATTACATATATTAAAAATACTTCATTAGAAAAAGCAATTGATCGTGTTTTTGTAGAAGTAGATAAACGTTATCATGAAGGATGCAATATTGTTATTTTATCGGATAGAGCAGTAGATGATAACCATTTACCAATTCCTTCATTATTGGCTGTTGGAGCTGTTAACTCTTATTTAGTAAGAACTAAAAAACGTAACAGTTTAGCTTTAATTCTTGAATCAGCTGAACCAAGAGAAGTACATCATTATGCGACATTACTTGGATATGGTGTTTCAGCTATCAATGGTTATTTAGCACAAGATACAATCTTTGATTTAATTGATCAAGGCTTATTAGATAAAGATTACTATGCAGCCGTTGATGATTATAATAGTGGTATTTTACATGGTATTGTTAAAATTGCTTCTAAAATGGGAATTAGTACAATTCAATCTTATCGAGGATCACAAAACTTTGAAGCAATTGGTTTATCAAGTGATTTAGTGAATAAATACTTCCCTAAAACAGTAAGTCGTATTGAAGGAAAAACAATCAAAGATATTGAAAAAGATGTCGAATATAGACATGACCAAGTTTATGATCCACTTGGATTAGATGTAGACATCTCATTAAACAGTGCTGGTGATCATAAAGAAAGATCAGGAAAAGAAGAACATTTATATAATCCAGCAACAATTCATAAATTACAACAAGCAACACGTTTAGGTGATTATCAATTATTTAAAGAATATTCAAAAATGATTGATGAAGAAGGCGCACATTTAAACTTAAGAGGTTTAATGCAATTTAAAAAGACAAAATCAATTCCAATTGAAGAAGTTGAACCTGTTGAATCAATTGTTAGAAGATTTAAAACAGGTGCGATGTCTTATGGATCAATTTCAAAAGAAGCACATGAAACGATGGCTATTGCAATGAATAGATTACATGGTAAATCAAACAGTGGTGAAGGTGGAGAAGATCCAGAAAGATTTGAAACACTCCCTAATGGTGATAGTAAATGTTCAGCTATTAAACAAGTTGCTTCAGGACGTTTTGGAGTAACAAGTGAATACTTATGCAGTGCCAATGAAATTCAAATTAAAATGGCACAAGGAGCAAAACCAGGAGAAGGTGGACACTTACCAGGTGGTAAAGTTTATCCATGGGTTGCTAAAACTAGACACTCTACACCAGGGGTTAGCTTAATTTCACCACCACCACATCATGATATTTATTCAATTGAAGACTTAGCACAATTGATTTATGACTTAAAGAACGCTAATAAAGAAGCACGTATTTCAGTTAAACTTGTATCAGAAGCTGGTGTTGGAACAGTTGCTGCCGGTGTTGCTAAAGCAGGTGCTGGTGTTATCCTTATTTCAGGATATGATGGAGGAACAGGGGCTGCTCCTAAAAACTCAGTTTATAATGCAGGACTTCCTTGGGAATTAGGTTTAGCAGAAGCACATCAAACATTGATCATGAATGATTTAAGAAGCCGTGTTGTTATTGAAACAGATGGTAAACTCATGACAGGTAGAGATCTCGCAATTGCTACTTTACTTGGAGCAGAAGAATTTGGTTTTGCGACAGCACCACTTGTAACAATGGGATGTGTTATGATGAGAGTATGTAACTTAGATACATGTCCAGTAGGGGTTGCTACACAAAATCCTATTTTAAGAAAACGTTTTAAAGGTAAACCTGAATATGTTGAAAACTTTATGCGTTTCATTGCTCAAGAATTAAGAGAATATATGGCTCAACTTGGATTCAAAACTGTTGATGAAATGGTTGGTCGTAGTGATTTATTAGAAGCAAGAGATGATATTGAAAATATTGATTTATCAAAAATCTTAAATAATCCATTTACTTCTAGTAAACATAGTCATCATGAAAAGAATAATGAATATGATTTCAAATTAAATGAAGTCAAAGATACAACAGTACTTTATAAACAATTTAAAGAAGCTTTAGATAAACATCAAGGTAAAGAAATTGATGTCCATGTTACAAATATCGATCGTTCATTTGGAACACTCTTTGGATCAGAAATTACGAAGAAATATGGAACATCATTAGAAGAAGATACTTTCAAAGTTAACTGCTATGGAGCAGGTGGTCAATCATTTGGTGCTTTCATTCCTCAAGGTTTAACATTACATCTTTATGGAGATAGTAATGACTACTTTGGAAAAGGTTTATCAGGTGGTAAATTAATTGTTGTACCACCAAAAGATTCAACAATTAAACCAGAAGATAACATCATTATTGGTAACGTTGCTTTATATGGAGCAACATCTGGTGAAGTTTATATCAACGGAGTTGCTGGTGAACGATTTGCCGTACGTAACTCAGGAGCACATGCCGTTGTTGAAGGTATTGGAGATCATGGTCTTGAATATATGACAGGTGGTATGGTTGTTGTTTTAGGAAAAACAGGACGTAACTTTGCTGCTGGTATGTCTGGAGGTATTGCTTATGTCTATGATCCAGATAATACATTCTATGAGCATGTCAATAAAGAACTCGTAGAATATAAAAATGTGAAATCACGTTATGATGAAGATCAATTAAAAGAAATGATTCAAAAACATTATCAATATACAAATTCAAATGTTGCGAAAAAGATTTTAGATGACTTTGGAAATGAAGTTGCACACTTCAAAAAAGTTGTTCCTCATGATTATAAACGTATGATGTCACTTATTAGTTCATTTGAACAACAAGGACTTACAAATGAACAAGCAAAAGTAGAAGCATTCAATGCTTTTAAGAAAGGAATGTAGATTATGGGAAAGCCAACAGGATTTTTAGAAATAGAAAGACAAGTATCAACAGAAGTTGAACCATTAAAACGTATTAAGAACTTTAATGAATTTCATAAACCATTATCTCGTGATGAACAATCATGCCAAGGAGCTCGATGCATGGATTGTGGAGTTCCTTTCTGTCAAAATGGAAAAATGATTCAAGGAATGGTATCAGGTTGTCCACTTAACAACTTGATACCTGAATGGAATGATTTAATTTTCCATAAAAATTATAAAGCCGCTTTAAAAAGACTTTTAAAAACAAATAATTTTCCAGAATTCACTTCAAGAGTATGCCCTGCTTTATGTGAAGCAGCTTGTACTTGTGGATTAAATGGAAATCCCGTTACTGTAAGAGAAAATGAAAATGCCATCATTGAAACAGCATATGCATCTAATTGGATGCAACCACAACCACCTAAACATCGTATTGATAAAAAAATTGCAGTCATTGGTTCAGGGCCTTCAGGACTTGCTGCAGCTGATCAATTGAATAAAAGAGGATATCAAGTGACAGTCTTTGAAAGAGAAGACCGTTTAGGAGGACTATTAATGTATGGTATTCCTAATATGAAACTTGAAAAACATATTATTGATCGCCGTATTGAATTAATGGAAGAAGAAGGTGTTGTCTTTAAAACAAATGCAGGTATTGAAAATAAAAAACAAGTTCAACAATTATATAAAGAATTTGATCGTGTTATTCTTGCTTGTGGTAGTAAAAAGGCTAGAGATATTAAAGCACCAGGTAGAGATGCCAAAGGTATTTACTTTGCAGTTGATTATTTAACTGGCATTACTAAATCATTACTTAATAGTCAATTAGAAGATAAAACTTTTGTTGAAACAAAAGGTAAAAATGTACTTGTTATTGGTGGTGGAGATACTGGTAATGACTGTGTTGGTTCAGCTATTCGTTTAGGATGTAAATCAGTTATTCAATTAGAAATGATGCCAGAACCACCTCATGAACGTTTGGATTCAAATCCATGGCCTGAATGGCCACGTGTGAAAAAGACAGACTATGGACAAAATGAATCTATTGCTGTCTTTGGACATGATCCTCGTCTTTATCAAACAACTGTTAAAGAGTTTATTAAAGATGATAAAGGAAATGTAAAACAAGTTGTTATTGTTTCACTTGAATCAAAACAAGTAGAAGGTCGCAGACAAATGGTTCCTGTTAAAGGAAGCGAAAAAACATTAGATGCAGATATTGTTTTAATTGCTGCAGGATTTGTAGGTTGCGAAGATTATGTTGCTAAAGCTTTTGATGTAAAACTTACACCAAGAGGAAATGTAGCAGATGAAAATTACCAAACAAATCAAAAACAATTGTATGTTGCAGGGGATATGCGTAGAGGTCAATCTTTAGTTGTTTGGGCAATTAGAGAAGGACGTGAAGTTGCACGTGCAGTTGATGAAGATTTAATGGGGTATTCTAATTTATAGAATATCAAATATACTCACAATCATTGATAGAAAACCTTGAGATATTCTTGAGGTTTTCTTTTTTTCTAGTGATTTGAAAGAGACTATGATATGATGAAAACAATATGGGAGGAAAAAGAATGAATGAATTAGAATTAGTAATTAACGAGGTCAAAAAGGCAGTCGTTGGAAAAGATGAACATATTAAAAAAATATTGGCTTGTATTTTAGCAAGAGGTCATGTTTTATTAGAAGATATACCTGGTGTTGGGAAAACAAATTTAACTTTAGCACTTTCTAAAGCTTTATCTTTAGATTTTCATCGTATGCAATTTACAAGTGATGTCTTACCAGGAGATGTTACAGGTTTTATTATTTATAATCAAAAAACCAATGATTTTGAATATAAAGAAGGACCTATTATGTGTAATTTATTTTTAGCAGATGAAATAAATAGAACATCTCCTAAAACACAATCCGCTTTATTAGAAGTAATGGAAGAAGGAAGAACAACAGTTGATGGTGTTACTTATCAATTACCACAACCATTTACAGTTCTTGCTACACAAAACCCTTATGGATCAGCAGGAACACAATTATTACCAGATTCACAATTAGATCGTTTTATGGTGAAACTTTCAATGGGGTATCCATCATTAGAAGATGAAATTGAAATTTTAAAAAGAAAAAGTCAAGAAAACCCTTTAGATACCATTCAATCTGTATGTAAACCACAAGATATAATAGAATTACAAAAACAAGTAGATCAAGTTTATGTAGATGATAAGATTTATGATTATATTGTAAGAATTATTCATAAAACACGTGATCATGAATTAATTCAACAAGGGGCTTCTCCACGTACATCTATTTCTTTATTAAAAATGGTGAAAGCAATTGCTTATATGGATCATAGAAATTATGTTATCCCTGATGATATTAAAAAAGTTATTTATGATGTATTGTCACATCGTTTAATTTTAACTTATGATGCAAAAGTTAAAGGTGTTGTTATTCAAGATGTTATTAAAAGTATTTTAAAAGAAGTAAAGGAACCAAAAATAAAAATATGAGAAATGGTAGAGTTAAATACTTTAGTATATTAGGTGTTGTGTTATTTTTATATTTAATGACATCTGTTTATTTTTTACTTATTTGTACATATATTTTACTTATTTTACCAATTCTATCCTTAGTTATTTCTTTACCAGGAATGAGACATGTAGACGTTGAAAAAACACATGAACATTTTATTGCTAAAAGAAATCATTTAGCTTATTTATATTTCAAAAGAGTTCCTTATAAACATTATCCAAGTGCTTTAATTAAGATAGATTATGAATACATCCAAACAATCTGTAACCAAAAAAATAGTTATAAAGTTTATATGGAAGATGAACAAGCAGATATTATTTTACTTAGAAATCATGTAGGTCATTGTGATTTAACGATTACACGTTTTCGTTGTTATGATTTATTAGGATTGTTTTATCATACAACACGTTGTCAAAAGAAATGTAGTATGTATATTGAACCTAATTTGATAGATATAGAACAAGAAGTAAAAAAATTAGAAGTTTTTGTAGAAGAGAGTGAATTATATTCACCTTATCGTTATGGAAATGATTATTCTGAGTTGTATGAAATTAGACAATATCGTCAAGGTGATTCTTTAAAACATATTAATTGGAAATCTACACTTCAAAGACAAGATATTTATGTGAATATAGGAAGTCAACCAATCGTAAAAAATGTTTTAGTTACAATTTTAATAACAGATGATTTTAATGAAAATGATGTAGCTTATGATTATTTTCATTCATTATGTCATAAGATGTTAAATCAAGAAATTAACTTTGACATTATTTTTCAAAATATCACAATGAATCACTATGTTATTTATCCTATTAATTGTTATGACAATTATAAAGATGTTCTCTATAAAATGTTATCATGTAAAATACCAAGTCATCAAAGATATTCTTTAAGTACTTTAAATTATCAATATGGTTGTCTTTATACAGCAACTTCTAAAGGAATAGAAGAAGAACGATTGGGAGGTTATTATGGATAAGTTAAAGAAAATAAAACCTATTTATATAGAAATATTCTCTCTTTTGTTATGTGATTTATGTGCAATCAATATTATCATTGATACTTTATCTTATACTTTAAATCAACGTTTAATTTATACAATAGCTACCTTGGTACTTAGTTTAGTTTTATTTTATATTAGAAAAAATAAAATAAAATACATTGGAACATTTATTAATTTATGTACACTAGGATGTTTATGTTATGTTATATATCAATATGGTATTGCTTTAGATTCAATGAGTAAAAACTTTAATATTATTGATTTTATTATAAGTCTAGATAGTCAACTCGTTTATCTAACGTTATTACTTACAATTTATTATGTTGCTGCTAGTTTTGTAGCGATGATTCTTAAAAAGAATTCACTTTATGGATTAATAAATATATTAATTCTTTTAGGATTACAATATGCTTATACTGATTATAGAAGCACATTCTTTTTTATAACCTTAATCATTATTGTCCTTACATACTATTTACTTACAGGTATTCACTATATTTCATATACTCGATATCATTTAATTCAATTTATTTGTATACTTGTTATTGTTATTTCAATGCTTGTTCCAGCTATTTTACTTCCTTATAGCAGTTATGTAGAAAGACCTATTAAAGAACTTTTTATGAGTCAAGAATCTAAAGAATTTCAAGAAGATTATGAAATTAAAAATGGCTATAGTATAGAAAAATCTCAAGAAATTGATGGTAGTGGAGGTGGAGGAAATCTAGCTGGTGATGAAGGTAAAGAAAGTGATAGTCATAATAATCAAGAAAATAAATCTGGAAAGAGTAAGAAAAAGAGTAATAAAGGAACAACATCAACAATTAAAACGCTCTCTTCAGGTATGTCTGGAGGAGGCAGTGGTGCTGATTCTGATTTAAATTCAGCTGGAGATACAGAGTTAGATAACAAAACAGTAGCTCTAAAGGTTACTTCTAGCTATGGACCAGTTTCTACTTATTTAAGAGATAGTTCCGCTGCATATTATGATCATGGGAAATGGTCAATGTTAACGACAAAAAAATGTCAAAAGATATATAATCAACCAGCTTCCATTAATCTTGTTCAATCTCTAGCGTCACAATATGCTCAAACAGATGTTGTTCTTACAATTGATGAAATATCTGTTTCAAGTCCCTATAAATATTATCCTTATTATAGTTATGATGGAGAATTATTTAAATTGGATAGCTATTCAAAAGGTCAAAGTTCATCAAGACATACGAATGTAAAAATAGGTGTTTCATCTAGTGACTTATTAAATGCTAGAGGGGATTACACAACACCTCAATATGATCAATTTGTAGAAGAAAATTATCTAGGCGTTTTTCAAGATATAAAAAATCAATTATTAAATTTATTAAATCAAGCTGGTTATCATGAAGGAATGACAATCAATGAAAAAGTAACACTTGTTAAAAATCTACTTGCTGATCAATGTGTTTATACATTGCATCCTGGTAATTGTCCAAGTGATCAAGATCCTGTTTTATATTTCTTGTTAGAAAATAAAAAAGGTTATTGTATGCATTTTGCATCGAGTGCAGCTTTGTTATTACGTGCTATAAACGTTCCAGCTCGTTATACAACGGGATTTGTCTTGGATGAAAGTGATTTTAAGGGGAGCAATGTTGCTGCTGTTACTCAAGCAAAAGCACATGCTTGGGTCGAAGTTTATGTAAAAGGTGTTGGTTGGATAATGGTAGAAGCAACTCCAGGATCTAGTGGTGCTTCTGGAAGTGATCCTATGGATAAACCGGCAGCTGGAAAATCAGAAGAAACGAATCAACAAAATATTGAAGAACAAAAATCAAATTCAAATGATCAACAAAGTTCAAATGGTAGTGGATCAAATGAAAAAAAGTCAAACCCAGAAAATAAAGAACAACAAAAAAAGACACAAAGTAGTAATGAAAACAAGCAAACAGAAAAAAAGAAAACACCTAAAAAGAATATAAAGAAAAAAGAAGTTCAAAAACAAAGTGAAGATCATAAAGTATTATTCCTTGTTATTATTTTCCTTCTATTCTTTATTATTGCAACTATGATCCTTATTTTAAGAAGAAAGTATCTTTTAAAACAAAGAGAAAAGTTTTTATCTCAAGAAAATATAAATAAAAAATATATTGCTTATTATGATTATTTAAATGAATTAAAACAACATAATTCAGAAATAGAGAATCATTATCGAGAAATTGCTTTAAAAGCAGCTTATTCAAATAGTACAATTTTACAAGAAGAGTTAGATGACATAAGGAATTATGTTGAAGAGTGTTTGATATTGATTCAAGAAAATAACACAGCATTAAAAATTCTTATTTATCAATATA
>UQVG01000055.1 GCA_900544435.1 uncultured Erysipelotrichaceae bacterium
AAAGGATGGCTACATAAAGGATCATGGTATTATTTAGACCAAGATGGAAAAATGGCTACAGGATTGGTTTCTGTAGGGGACAAACAATGTTACTTTGATCAATCAGGAGCTATGCAAACAGGATGGATCCAAGCAGATGGAACATATTATTATGCGGATAATAATGGTTATATTCAAAAAGGATGGCTACATAAAGGATCATGGTATTATTTAGACCAAGATGGAAAAATGGTTGTAGGTGATTATTATATCAATGATCAATATTACTATTTTAATTCTAATGGAGATTTGCAATTAGGTTGGTATTATAGAGATAATCAATATTATTATCTTGATTCTAATGCAGTTCTTGTTAAAGGATGGAATAAGATCACTAACAAATGGTATTATTTTAATGATCAAGGAATTATGCAAACGGGTTGGCAATTGATTAATAATCAATGGTTCTATTTAAATGCTTCTGGTGATATGTATACAGGATGGTTAAAATCAGGTAATAAATGGTATTATTTAAATAATAGTGGTGTCATGGTTACTGGTTGGGCACAAATTGAATGGAAATGGTATTATTTTAATGAAGATGGTACAGCTGTTAAAGATGATGTAGTTATTGACGGTAAAACATATACATTTAGAGATGATTATTCATGGATTTCAAATTGTACGAGAAAAGAGTTTGTAGAAAGAGCTAAAAGATATTTGGGATGTAATGAAAAAGATGGATCATTTAAGAAAATTATTGATTCTTATAATAAACTAGATCCATTACCTAGAGGTTATAAAGTAAAATATACAGATTCTTGGTGTATGACTTTTGTTTCAGCTATAGCGAGAGAATGTAATTTACTTGACATTATCCCAGTTGAATGTTCATGTGGGAAAGCAGTTGAAAAAGCTCAAGCAATGAGAATTTGGCAAGAAAATGATGCTTATGTTCCTCAAATTGGTGATATTATTATGTATGATTGGGATGATAATGGAAATGGTGATAATACAGGATGGCCTGATCATGTAGGTATTGTTGCTGAAGTGAATGGAAATACTTTTAAAGTTATTGAAGGAAATAAAAATGATGCTGTTGAATATAGAACAATGACTGTAAATGGTAAATTTATAAGAGGATACATCACTCCTAAGTTTTTAGCATAGAAGAAGTAGAAATACTTCTTTTTTTCTTTACTTATAAAATATATGTGATATGATGTTCATGTAAATTGATAAGGAGAAAAAAATGAACACTCTTACATATTTAGATTTTGAACTTATAAAATTACTTTATAAAGAAAATGATTTTTCACAAAGAATGATTTCCAGAAAATTAAATTGTTCCTTAGGTAAAGCAAATGAAACACTAAAAAAGCTTAAAGAATTAAATTATCTTAATGAGGATAATTCACTCACAAATTTAGGAATGAATTTAATAAAGAAAGATAAGTCTGCTATTATTTTAGCTGCAGGACAAGGAATTCGAATGATTCCTATTAATAACAATGTTCCTAAAGCCATGCTTGAAATAAATGGAGAAATACTTATTGAACGTATTATTAGACAGCTATTAGAAGCCAATATTCATGATATAACAATAGTTGTTGGTTTTATGAAAGAAGAATTTGATTATCTTATTGATCAATATCATGTAAAGTTAGTTGTTAATAGAGAATATCAAGAAAAGAACAACTTACATAGTTTAAATATTGTAAAAGATAAAATAAATAATACTTATATTATTCCTGGTGATCTTTATTTCTATGAAAATCCGTTTTTAGATAATGAAATTCAATCATGGTATATGCTTGAAAATAGAATAAGTAAACATAGTAATGTTACATGTAATACAAAAAATGAAATTATTAAAACTAAAAAAGATGGTTTAAAAATGATAGGTTTATCATTTTTAAATAATCAAGATGCTTCATATTTAAAAGAACATTTAGAACATTTAGATGATGGGATGCATGATTCATTATTTTGGGAAGAAGCCTTGTATCAAAAAAATAAGATGTTTATTTATGGGAAAATTGTTGATACAAATTATGTTGATGAAATCAATACCTATGAAGAATTAAGAAATGTAGATGATCATTCAGTACACTTAAATAATGAGACATTATCTTTAATTGCTGATGTTTTTAAAATCAATGTTGAACAAATAAAAAATATTAAAAGTTTAAAAAAAGGAATGACTAATCGTTCATTTTTATTTGAAATCAATCAAGATAAATATATTATGAGAATTCCTGGGGAAGGAACAGATCAACTTATTAATCGAAAAGAAGAATATGAAGTTTATCAAGTAATAAAAGATTTAAATATTAGTGATGAAGTTATTTATATGAATCCTCAAAATGGTTATAAGATTACAAAGTATTTAAATGATACACGTGTATGTAATCAAGATGATCAAGAAGATCTAAGAAAGTGTATGAAATTATTGAAATATTTTCATCAACAAGATTTAAAGGTTGATCATGAATTTAATGTTTTTGAAAAGATTGATTTTTATGAAAAATTAAGAGGACCTAAATCTTTATATAAAGATTATAATCAAACAAAAGAAAAAGTCTTCTCTTTAAAGAATATTATTGAAAAGATGCCTAAAGAATGGAGACTATGTCATATAGATGCAAATTGTGATAATTTCTTATTCTATAAAGAAAATGAAGAAGAAAAAATAAAACTTATTGATTGGGAATATGCGGCAATGCAAGATATTCACCTAGATATTGCAATGTTTTGTATCTATTCCATGTATAACAGACAACAAATTGATAACTTGATAGATATTTATTTTGAAAATAAATGTGATCAGCAAACAAGAATTAAAATCTATTGTTATATATCAATGTGTGGCCTTTTATGGAGCAACTGGTGTGAATATAAATATACATTAGGTGTTGAATTTGGAGAATATTCATTAGCACAATATCGTTTTGCGAAAGATTACTATAATATTGTTATAGAAGAAAGGGGGAATATGAAATAATGAGTCAAGTAGAAAGAGCAATTATCATGGCTGCAGGAAAAGGAACACGGATGAGACCTATTACTAATAAAGTTCCTAAGCCATTAGTTAAAGTCAATGGAAAAGCAATGATAGAAGGGGTTATAGAAAAACTTCATGAACAAGGTATTCAAGAAATCTATGTTGTCGTAGGATACCTTAAGGAACAGTTTGATTATTTAAAAGAGAAATATAATGATGTATATTTAATTGATAATCCCTATTTTGATACATGTAATAATATTTCATCACTCTATGTAGCTCGAGAACATCTTAAAAATGTCATTATTTTAGATGGGGATCAAATCATCAATAACAGTCAAATTCTTGAAAAGAATTTTGACTATTCTGGATATAACTGTATCTACAAAAAAGAAATCAATAATGAATGGATGTTAAAAACCAAAGAGGGTCTTGTTACATCTTGTTCACGAACAGGTGGAAAAGATGGTTGGCAATTGTATAGTGTTTCTCGTTGGAATGAAGAAGATGGGAAACGCTTGAAAAAACATTTGGAAATAGAATTTGAAGAAAAGAAAAATACAGAAATCTATTGGGATGATGTAGCGTTGTTTTGTTATCCAGATGAATATCAATTATCTATTAAAGAAATGCATGATGGAGATATTTTGGAAATAGATAGTTTAGATGAGTTATGCAGTATAGATCCATCATATTTAAATTATAGGGAGAATTAAAATGGAAAAGAAATCATTAAAAGGAAGATTAGACTATACAGCGATGATCATACCTTTATTAGGGGTCGTCTTATTATGTGCTTTATTTATGATCATGCCAGCTAAATCTTCATATATTATTCAAATGATCAGAGGATTTTTAGGAAATGATTGTGGTATTTATTATGCTATGTTGGGTGTTGGTATTTTTGCTTGTTCTTTATATATTGCTTTTTCTAAATATGGAAAAATCAAGTTAGGGAAAGATACGGATAAACCAATTTATTCACCATTTAATTGGGGAGTAATGATTTTTACTTCTACAATGGCAGCAGATATTTTATTTTATTCATTATGTGAATGGGCGTTATACGCTAATGAAAAGTATATTGATCAATTAGGTGGAGTACAAAAATGGGCGTCAACATTTCCATTATTTCATTGGGGACCAATTGCTTGGAGTTTTTATATTATTTTGGCTGTTGCTTTTGGTTTTATGTTACATGTAAGAGGAAGAAATAAACAAAAATTTTCTGAAGGATGTAGACCATTACTAGGAAATAAAGTGGATGGAGTTGTAGGTAAAATTATTGATTTAATTGCTATATTTGCACTTATTGCAGGAACTGCAACAACCTTTTCACTAGCAACACCATTATTATCAACAGCTTTAAGTAGAGTATTTGGGTTGCCTAATGGTGTAGGACTTACTATTGTTGTTTTATTATTGATTGCAGCAGTTTATACATTTACTGTACTTACAGGAATGAAAGGTATTTCTAAACTAGCAACATATTGTTCCTATTTATTCTTTGCTTTACTTATTTATTTTTTAATAGGTGGGGGAGAAACCACATATATCTTAGAAACTGGTTTTTCAGCTATTGGTAATATGGTACAAAATTTTATCGGATTATCTACTTGGATGGATCCTTTAAGAGAAACATCATTTCCACAAAATTGGACGATTTATTATTGGGCCTATTGGATGGTATGGTGTGTTGCAACTCCTTTCTTTATTGGAAAAATCAGTAAGGGAAGAACAATTAAAAATACGATTCTAGGAGGATATGGATGGGGTCTAGCAGGAACTTTTACTTCATTCATTATTCTTGGAAATTATGGTTTGGCACAACAAATGAAACATGGAATTGATATTTCGGGAATGATTGCTAAAAGTGGAGATTATTCTACAGTTATTTTAAAGATATTTGATACTCTACCACTAGCAAGTCTAGGTTTATTGTTATTAGTTATTACTATGATTGCTTTTTATTCAACAACATTTGATGCTTTAACCATGGTTGTTTCATCTTATTCCTATAAAAAATTAGATGTAGATGAAGAACCAGATAAAAAGATTAGAGTTTTTTGGGCCATTATCTTTATTTTATTTCCAATAGCGTTGATCTTTGCTGAAAATTCAATGTATAGTTTACAGTCAGTGGCTATTATTGCAGCTTTTCCAATAGGATTTATTATATTGATGATTGTCATTAGTTTCTTTAAAGATGCGAATAAATATTTACAAGAAAAGAAAGCAAATAACAGGGATATAGAATAGAAAATTCTATATCCTTTTTGTTGAATTGAAAATGTATATCATTATAATTGAAAATAGTATTTATGAAGATGATTATTTTAGTTGATATTTGTAAGTATATTATTTTATGTGATGGTATCACATTATTAAAAGCAAATAGGATTAGTAAGTTAGAATATTCTATAGATTTAAAATATTGTAGGAGGATGGAAATGAAAAAAAAGTACATAAGTCTGTTTCTTGTTATATTATTGGGAATGATTTTTAATATCTCTAATATAAAAGCATATGAGGAAACAAATGAAGTTATTGGACAAACAAAGTTTGTAGATAAAGATGGAAATATTAATACTGTAGATGTTTATGATGGAACAACGAATGAAGAGTATAATCCTTATGCACGAACAGTTTCTACAGCGAATATGGTTAATTTTAATTGCTCTAAAGCAGGGATAACTACAAATTTTACAGATTATTATACAGGACAAGAGGGATATTTATCTAAATCAAGTGCAGCGGATGCAGCTTTTTTAGGATATGAAAATGGAAAAGTGAAGTTTATGATTTCAGGAGTTGTTGGTTTAGTAGATCCTCAATATGTTGAAGTTCTTAGCCAAGGGACTTATTATGCAAGTAACTATGAAGTTAATTCATCAGGTGATTTGTATCATTATATTTCTAATAATGTTAATGCGACAGGAAATCAAGGAAATAAGAATTATATAGGAACAGGACCTAGCTATCTAACAAAAAATAAAGAGTATTATAGCTATGATGGACATTATTTTTATGATAACTATAATACAATGATTACAGATTATAAAAATAATGTAAGAAATAATGCTGTTAATCCTAATAATCCTTATTATAGTTATTTTCAATACTTACCAATGAGAAGTCAAACAACTTATACTGGTTCACAAATATCAAATTATTTAAATAATAAAGCAGGAAGTACTTCTAAATTATATAATACAGGTGATATTTTTATTAAGTATCAAAATAAATATGGGGTCAATGCTTTAATGGCAGCAAGTTTTGCTGCCTTAGAATCTGGATGGGGGAAAAGTAAAATTGCATTAAATAAAAACAATTTATTTGGATTAAATGCTACAGATAATAACCCAGGTGGAAATGCAGATACCTTTAGTACAGTAGATGATTGTATTATGAATTTTACATCGAGTTGGATGTCTAAAAAATATTTAAATCCTACATATACTTCTTTATTTAGCGGAGGTTATTTTGGAGACAAGGGAAGTGGGATATTTGGAAAATATTCTTCAGATCCTTATGAAGGAGAAAAATGTGCAAGCATTGCTAGAAATATGGATGCTAGTATATCTTCTAAAGATAATGATTATTATACTTTAGGAATCAAAGATATTTATTTAACAACACATACTGCCCTTAATGTAAGAAGTAGTTCAAATACAAGTTCTAGTGTTTTATATACAACGATAAAAAATCCAGCGTATTCATTTATTATAAAAGATACTTCTGCAACTAATGGCTTTTATAAGATACAAAGTGAAGTTGCTAGTAGTGATGGAACTTATAGTTTTAATAATACAGGATATGTAAGTAATCAATATGTTACTTTATTAAATAATACTTCTCATACACAAGGATGGAAAAAAGAAAATAATTATTGGTATTATTATTTTTCTAATGGTTCAAAAGCAACTGGTTTACAAACTATAGAAAATAATCTCTATTATTTTAATACAAGTGGACAAATGCAAACGGGTTGGCAAGAAGTTAATAATAAATGGTACTACTTTGATGAATCGGGTTATGGTCAAAAAGATTGGAAATTAATAGGAAATAATTGGTTTTATTTTAATAGTAGCTATCAAATGCAAACCGGTTGGCAAGAAATAAATGGAAAATGGTATTATTTAAGTACTGGTGTTATGAAAATCTACGGAAAAACGTATTATGAAGGGTATATGATTACAGGATGGTTACCACTAGGTAATGATTGGTATTATTTAAATAGTGATGGATCAATGGTAACAGGATTACAAACTGTAGGAAACAATTTGTTTTATTTTAATGATAGTGGTAAAATGCAAACAGGTTGGCAAAAAGTCAGCAATAAATGGTACTATTTTGATGATTCAGGCTATGGACAAAGTGGCTGGAAGAAACTAGGGAATACATGGTTTTATTTTAATAGCCAATATCAAATGTTAACAGGTTGGCAAAGAATTAATGGTAAGTGGTACTATTTAAGTACAGGTGTTATGGAAATATATGGGAAAACTTATTATGAAGGTTATATGGTTACTGGATGGCTTCAATTAGAGAATAAGTGGTATTATTTAAAAAGTGATGGTTCGATGGTAACAGGTTATTATAAAGTTGGAAATAAGACATATTATTTTAATAGCAGTGGTGTTATGCAGTAATAATATTTTTAGGGGGGAGGAAAGATTTTGAAAAAGTTTTTTGGTTATTTGTTTTTGGTTTTTGGAATGGCTTTTGCATTGAGTTATTTTCAAAATAGTTCTGTAAATGCATTAGATGGAAGTTATGATGATGCAATTATGGGACAAAGTAGTCATATTGATCAAGATGAAAATAAAATAGAAGATGCAAAGGAAGAAAATTCTTATAGTTTACGAACTATGATTCAAAATGGTTGGTTTTATCAAGGAAATAAAAAATGTTTTTGTGATAATGACGGTCATGTTATTGGTGAAAATGTTAAAAAAGTTATTGATGTTTCACAATACAATGGTCATATTGATTGGAGTAAAGTAAGTAAAACAGATGTAGATGGTGTTATTATTAGAATTGTTTCTCATAAGGGTAGATATTATCATATTGATGAACAATTTGAAAATAATTTAAATGGTTGTAGAAAATATAATATTCCTTTTGGAATCTATATTTATGATTATTCAAATAATGTAACAGATGCTTATAATGAAGCAACAATGATTTTAAATTATTTATCAAAATATAAAATTTCACCTTCAGAACTTTCATATCCTGTTTATTTAGATATGGAAAGGCCTGAATTATCAACAACAACGAATGAATTAGTTGTTGATGCATTTGTTAATAAATTAGCAAATAGTAATTATAATACGAAGGTTTATAGCTATCGTTCACTTTTACAAACAAAATTAAATAGTCCAACTATTTATCAACATGTAGATTGGGTAGCTGCTTATACATCATCATTAGGATTTAGTAATAATTGGTATAGAGGTCCTAAAGGATGGCAATATAGCAATGGAGCATTTGTTGATGGTATTAGTGGTTATGTAGATATGAGTGTTTGGTATGATCAAGGTGTTTCTAATTATGATTATGTAGGATGGAAATATTATTATGATCATTGGTATTATGGAAGTAGTAAAAATATTCTACAAATCGGTTGGGAAAAGATTAATGGAAAATGGTATTATTTTAATACTAATGGAATTATGGCCACTGGTTGGATCAGTTTAAATGGTGAATGGTATTATTTAACAAGTAATGGTGATATGGTTACTGGTGCACAAACTATAAACAATAAAGAATACTATTTTACGAGTGATGGTGTAATGATTAGAGGATGGCATAAGGAAAATGATAAATGGAAATATTATAGTCCTAAGAAAATGTCAATCTATGGAAGAACATTTGTAGAAGGTGAAAAGGTAACAGGTTGGTTACCAATAAATGATCAATGGTATTATATATCTGATGATGGTTATATGGTTACAGGTATTTATAAAGTTGGAAATAGAAAGTATCTTTTTATGGAAGATGGTTCTATGAAAACTGGATGGTTTAAAGTAGATGATACTTGGTATTATATTTCTTCTGATGGTGAATTAAGAGCACAATGGGTAAAATCAGGAAGTAATTGGTATTATGTAAATAATGAAGGATTAATTCTTACAGGAGATCAAGTTATTAATGGAAGACAATATTATTTCAATGAAGATGGTATTATGCAAACAGGATGGTTCAAGGTCAATAATGAAGATTACTATGCAGCTTCAAGTGGTGTAATTACAGCACAATGGGTAGGATCAGGAAATACTTGGTACTATGTAGACACTGATGGAAAAATGGTCACAGGATTCCAAACAATTGCAGGAGCTAAATATTACTTTGCAAGTAGTGGATTAATGCAAACAGGATGGTTCAAGATCAATGGTGAAGATTACTATGCAGCATCTAGTGGTGTAATTAGTGCACAATGGGTAGGATCAGGAAATACTTGGTACTATGTAGATGCTGAAGGAAAGATGGTCACAGGTGATTATGTTATTAATGGAGAAGTAAAGCGTTTTGACGCTAATGGTGTTTGGCTTGGATAATTAAAATTATGTACAAAAATGGGATGAATACATCCCGTTTTTGTGTATATTTTGTTTGAAATATGTAATTTTATTGGTATAATCAGTAAGAATAGTATTAGAGAAAGAGGGAGAGTATGAAAACTTTAGTTATAATTCCAGCATACAATGAAGAAGAAAGCATTTTAAGAGTTGTTAGAAACCTTGAAAATGCTGATATTGATTGCGATTATGTTGTAATCAACGACTGTTCTAAAGATAGTACTGGAAAAATTTTAGATGATAATAATATTAATCATATTGATTTACCTGTTAACTTAGGATTAACTGGCGCAGTACAAACAGGTTATAAATATGCTTATTATAATAATTATGATGCCGCTATCCAATTTGATGGTGATGGGCAACATTTACCAGAATACATACCTAGTTTAGTAAAAGAAATAGAAAATGGTTATGATATTGTTATAGGGTCAAGATTTGTGGATGAAAAGAAACATTTTAGTATGAGAATGTTAGGAAGTAGAATCATTACAGCTATGATCAAACTAACAACAGGAGTTACTATTAATGACCCTACAAGTGGAATGAGAATCATTAATAAAGAATTAATTAAAGATTATGCTTTTGAATTAAATAGAAAACCAGAACCTGATACGCTTGCTTTTCAAATAAAAAAAGGTTATAAAGCAAAAGAAGTACAAGTTAAAATGGAAGATAGACTTGCTGGTACAAGTATCTATACAGGAATTGGAAGTTCTATTCAATATATGTTAAAAGTATTAGTAACAATTATATTCTTTAATTAGGAGGTAACGTATGAGTTTAACATTACAAATATTATTAATTATAGCCACTGTTTTATTCTTTATTATTTTAGTAAAGAATGTTAAAAAAGGTAAATTGAGAACTGATTATGCTTTAGCATGGATTCTTTGTTCGATTGCTTTAATTATTTTAAGTATTTTTCCACAAATTGCTTTTTTTGCAGCTAGGCTTATAGGTGTTATTTCAACTGCAAATATGGTTTTTGCAGCTATTATTTTTATGCTTATTATT
>UQVG01000056.1 GCA_900544435.1 uncultured Erysipelotrichaceae bacterium
GCTACTAAAAAGCGATATGAATCATATATTTTTCTAGCAACTTTATACGTTAACTTTGTCTTATCCATATTCATTTTATCCTTTTATTAATTTAAAATATTCTATTATCTTATTTCTATTTAATATTGCAACAACTCCTATTACACCTACAAATATAATTCTTAACCAAATTGTATAATATGTAAATGTCAATAAAATAATTAAAATCGTGAAAGCAGTAGCAATAATAAATATTTTTTTCCAATCAAACAATGTATCATATCTATAATCTTCTATTTTATCTTTACATGATTTATTCATATAATATAGATTACTCAACCAAAAAACAATATAGGAAAATAAAGTTGTATACCCAGCTACAACGTATCCAAAAATTGGAATAAGTAAGAAATTCAAAACAATATTTAAAACAGCACTTAATATAGATCCTTTAACAAGATAACTATTTTCTTCAAAGTAAAACATTACATTTATACATAATTGAGATAAAAATAAGAATAATAAACTTCCTGCTACTGGAGGAATGACCCAAATAGCATCTTTATACTTGCTTCCGCCTAAAATAGCAATTGCTTCAGGTCCAAATAAAATAAGTACAATCAACATTGTAGCAATAAATATTATAATAATATTTGTTACTTTTTTTATCATATTATATTTTTTATCTTTAATACCTCTGTATGTACAAGGAACAAATGAACTGTTAATAGAATTAATAACAAAAACTAAGACAACTGCGAATTGATAAGCAACACTATATAATGCTGCATTTGTTTGGCCAGACATTCTACTAATCATTATTCGATCAGATTGATTAAATATCATTTGTGATAAATAATATGGTATAAGAGGTATATTAAATTTTAAAGCATATGTCCAATATTTTTTATCATATAAAGCCTTCCCTTTATATAATTGATAAATGTATATAATTAAACCAATACATAGATATACTACAGTATTTCCTAAAATACGTGCTATTCCCTTTTCTTCAAATAAAAGTACACCAACCAACCCTATTAAAGGAGATGCGACTGATATGATAAGAGTTACAATAATCATTGGTTTATATTTATACATAAAACGTTGTTTATTTGTCCAAAAAGCTAAGACTGTACTCATCAATATTTCAACAATCATTGCGAGAACAAGCATTGATGGTAATTCCAATAAATCATTCCAAAATACTGGAGCAATGATGTATATAATTAAAGTTATTAATGTTAAAACTGAAACAATCCCTTGGATAGAAGATATGTATCTATCTCGATCATTTTCAAATTTAATCATAGCTGTATCAAATGACCCATATTGTAAGTTCAAAGTAGCAAAAATAGCTACGATATTCATCCATGATTGATAGATACTATATTGCCCATATTGCTGAGTTGTCATTAATCTTGTAAAAATAGGTAACGTTATTAAAACAATACACTTTTGTACAATACTACAAATTGTATAATAAATAGAAGCTTTTACTTCAACAGGAACATTTTTATATTTCGATATTATTGATTTAACCATTTAAACTCTCCTTTTTTCAAAGCAATTATATATAAAGAAAGCAGTGAAAGCAAATAATCCCTTATTTTTATTTCACTGCTTGTATATTTTTATGCTATTTTCTTTAATAAGCTAACAAAAAATTTCCTTCAATACCTGCACAAATCAATATGAGTAATATATTTTTATAATATCTATACTTATTTTTCAATTACACAATCTTCATAAACATACAATATAATATTTGAACAATCTTGATTTTTTAATAATTTCAATACTTTATTATATATTTTCTTCTTTTAGGTATGCATAGACATTATGAATCAACTTTTCCATACATATCATGCTCTTATTTTTTACATATAGCATACCATTCTAAATCTTGATATCTATCATCAATAAATAAATGATCTTTAAATTTTCCTTCATAAATAAATCCGCATTTTTTATAAAAAGAAATTGCTCTTTTATTAGATGATAATACATTTAAATAAATTCTATGCAATTGTAACTTATCAAAACCATATTTTAATAATGATTCCGTTGCTTTTTGATTGGCACCTGTTCCTCTTGCTTTTTTTCTTGTGCTAATTGCATATTCAGCATTTTTATTTTTTAAATCAATATTTTTTAGAGAAATTGTACCTAAATATTCATCATCTTGATCATCAACAATTGCAAAGTGTTGTTGATCTTCTCTAAAAGAATTTTCTACAAATTTTTTTGCTGCAACATCATCTATTTCAGCAAAATTATTTTGAAAAATATGTTTTGCTTCTTCATCATGCATCCATTCTAGCATTAATGGAACATCTTTTAATTGAAGTTTTCTTAATGTAATCATAATTATCCTCTCATTATTTAAACGCATTTAGTTTATCAATAACATAATTCACTTCTTCATCTGTCATTCCATAGTACATTGGAATACTTAAAACAGTTTTACTAATTTCTTCTGCAATTGGTAAACTTCCTTCTTTGATATTTAAATCTTTATATGCTTCTTGTAAATGCATTGGTATAGGATAGTGTTTTACAGTCCCAATCCCGTTTTCATTTAAATATTTTTCTAATTCATCTCTTTTAGCACATCTAATAACAAATACATGATAAATATGTCTATAATCTTCACTATCTTTTAATGGTAATTTAATTAATGGATTTTTTATTCCTTCAAAATATTTATTTGCTACATTTCTTCTATATTCATTCCATTTATCTAAATGTGGTAATTTACAACGTAAAAATGCTGATTGAATTTCATCTAAACGACTATTAGTTCCTTTATAAATATGATGATATTTATAATCCGAACCATAATTACCTAAAGCTCTAACTTTATCAGCAATTTCTTTATTGTTTGTAACAACTGCTCCTCCATCACCTAAAGCGCCTAGGTTCTTACCTGGATAAAAACTAAACCCTGCTGCATCTGATAAAGTACCTACTTTTTGACCTTTATATTCTGTTCCATGTGCTTGAGCTGCATCTTCAATAACATATAAATTGTGTTTTTTAGCAATTTCATTAACTGCGTCCATATCTGCAGGTCTTCCTTGTAAGTGAACAGCTATAATTGCTTTTGTTTGATCTGTTATTTTTTCTTCTATTAAAGCTGGATTAACGTTATAAGTTTCTAATTCTGGTTCTACAAATATAGGTGTTGCTCCACAATATGAAACAGCTAAAGCTGTTGCAATATATGTATTTGATGGAACGATTACTTCATCTCCATTACCTATATTCATTGCTCTTAAAATTAAATATAATGCATCTAATCCAGTTGCTACACCTACACAATATTTAGCATTACAATAATCTGCAAACTCTTTTTCAAATAATTCACATTCTTTTCCTTGGATAAAATAATTACTATCAATTACTTTATTATATGCTTGATCTAAATCTTTTCTTATTTCATCATGCATTGGTTTAAATGTTGCAAAAGGTATTTTCATTCTATTCACTCTCCTTAATAAATTCTAAAAAATCATCATAGTTTCTAATATAATCACTTTCATCATATAATTCTGAAGCCAATACTAGCAATACTGCATCAGGAGAAAAATCAAACATTTCTCTCCACATATTATTAGCCACATACAATCCTTCATATGGTTTTTCTAATGGTACAACTTTTTTTTCCTTACCATTATCTAATAATATTTTACAAGTTCCATGTATACAAATTAAAATTTGTTCTAAGTTTTTATGTGCATGATAGCCTCTACGGACTCCTTCTCCTGTATCATACATATAGTACACTCGCTTAATTTTAAAAGGTATATCTTTAAATTCTTCTAGAGCAACAAGTTGTCCTCTATCATCACCATGTGGTTGAAACATATATTTTATTACTTGCATTTTTACACCTCTTTATCCATTTTTCTTATACTATTATATATTAACATTATTATCACATCAAAATACTCAATATTTGAAAAAATACTATTAAATTTATTAATTCTATAATCAATGAGCCTCTATTTTTTATAATAGATTGTATGATCTATTTATTTTTGTTCTAATTATTTGAAACAGTCCCAAAAAATAATCTATTTAAATTTGATATACAATCATCACTTATAATAATTCATAAGATTTGAGCAGTTGATTCAAAACTAAACAAACAATATTTTCAAGTAACTCTTCATTCTTAAAACACATTACAATAATACTAGCAAATATTTCTTCATTTTCCGATATCTGTTTCTTTCATCCTTTTAACTTATTTTTTGGGCAATTTTTACCATAAATGAAAATAACTTTTTGGGTAAAAGAGCTGTCACAATATCAAATTTTGCAATGTCAGGTGCAAGATATCTCAATTTAAATAAGGTTTTTATATTACCTGTTCTTCTAGCATTAGCAAATTTCTCAATTTCATTTAAATCTTTGTGATTAGGATATTTTTGTTTAAAATCTTCAATCATTTTTAAATCAGTCATTATTCTCTGATTGATATAATCTTCCTTTGTCTCTATTCCAACTAATACACCACTAACATTTTTCCCATGTCTTCTATATTGAACTAAAGGTAAATTTAAGTACCCTACTTTTCCTTCTGTAGAAGTACACGCCAATACCCATTTATCATGACCTGTGTATTTTGAAAATGGTAAAGACTTTTTTGCAAAGCTAGCTTTCATTATAATACTCATTCCTACTGCATAAGTAACAAAGATATTATATTTAGTTATATCATCGTAAGTATTCCAATTATCATAGTTTTTATTGCTATGTTTTCTAACACTATCGCATGTAACGTTGTCATTTCCATCAATTATTTGTTTATCCGTAACAACTAAGTCGATATTCTTTTCATTCATATATGCGATACACTTTTCAACTTTATCATCCATCCATATATCATCTTGATCACAAAAAGCAATATATTCACCATCTGATCTTTGCACCAATTTTTCAAAAGCCCCCATGTAATTTAAATTTTCTTCACAATATGGCAAAACCTCATAGGAAAAATTTGTGATATATTTTTCAAATAAATCTAAATTACACCTTTTTTTTATACAATCATCAAATATATATAGTTTTAAATTAGGATATGTTTGATTATTTAAAGAAATTAATTGTTTTATCAAATATTCTTCATTTGGATTATATACCGATAATAATATATCAACTTGTTTATTATTCATAATATTTTTTCATCCTTTCTTTATACAACAAAATTTAATAAATTACAAATAGTGCAAATAAATTTGTAATTGACATAGATTTTATTTCATTTATAACATCTTTTTTTGTTAAATAATAAATTGCTATTAATGCAAAAGAATATTCCTTCACAATCTTTGGAAATCCAATTGGTAATAGTACGACATTATTACCTCTAATTCAATAAATATTAACATACTTTCTTTAACAATTAAATATTATAAATAAATATTAACAAAATTAAACACTATGGTATAGTGATTTTTTTATTATTCTTTAGCAATGTACCTTGTCACTTAATGAATTTATCAAGCTAGAAGTCATTGCCAATATTAAAATAACAAAAATATATACCAAAAAGTATTTTTAATCTTCAATAAGATAATAAATTATTTGCAAGTTTCGAATCTTCAGTATAATGTTCATCTTTATAACTAGTAATTCTTAAAACATTACCACCTATTCTCCATACATTTTTATCTATCACAACTACCTTTCAACATGATGCCATCTTCTACGACAACTTTATCACGACTTTATACAATTAACAATCTTGTTTCTTACTTTTATTTTACCATTGGCAATGTCGCAAAGCATAAACTATATTACTCAAATGTCATCCCAACAACAAAAAAATCTATATTTGCCTTATCAAAAAATGACAGACATTATTTGTACTGCAGGGCTTGAATGGTGTGTTTTCAAAAGAGCAAGAAATCGGTATAAATTTAAATACCACTTGCTCAAAAAAATACATATCCGCTGAAAAATCAATGTGCAAAATCTAGCGGATGCGTTTTTTTAAGTAAAATTATCACTTATTTCTCTATATATTTTCGAACCTACATTCTGTTTAATTATTGACTTTAATCGTATTTTTACTTATTTTTCGCATAATAGGCTTTATCTTTTACTGCTTATAGTTCATCATATAATTTATTTATAATTTTATCATCAAAATCCTCATCAAATTTTCTTGCCATTAAATAATTAACTTTTTTTAATTCATCACAATCCTCTATTGTAAAAGTTTTAGGGTGATTAATTTGTCCTTTCCAATTAACATATGCTAATTTATCGTAGTATTTGTCTTTAAATCTACTATTCATATAAATCATTTGAAATATGGATTCATCTGGAACCAAAGAACCTTTATAATAGTCTATATATTCACCTTTTAATAATACATCATATATTTCTTTAGCACATTCATAGGTCATGACTTCAATAGAAATCAACGTTAAGTGTATTTTTTCTATCAAGTTGATTTCCTAAATGTAGGGCAATGTTTATGTATCCCATCTTTAAACATCTTACAAAAAAATTTTTGCTTCTCATCCAATTTGGAAAATACATGTTCATTTTTATTTTTCCTTTTCTTTTTACAGCTATTTCTGATGCCTTTTTTGATTTTCCTTTAAACATTAACTTTCTTTTTTTTGTTAATCTGATTATAAAATCATCATTGCATCCTTCTTTTAAAAAATATTCGTAATATATATTGGCATCATATCCCCTGTCACATACAAATGTACATTTCTTTTCTATGATTGATTTTATATATTCTATACTCTTTAGTGTTTCTTCATTCATTGATTTGAATTCTTTACTTTCCGTTGAATAAATATGACTGTATAAAGATATAGGTTGCTTCTCTTTTTTTGTAATTACAGTTGCTTCACAAACATGATATCCTGGATAGATATCATCTTTTAAAGAACTTGCATCTCGTACCTTGCATAGGTCTTCAAATTTTTTCCATATTTTTTATGATTTCACTATCATCAAGCAAGACGAGTGGTTCTTCATCAATCTCATTGAGTACAGCTCTATTGTAATTATTTCTAATGATTTCTAATTCTTCATCATTTATTTTTTCAAGATTTTTAAATCGACGATCAATCATATAATTAAGTTTTATATTTTCGTCAAATGCTCTAGATATGTCACTAAGCATTACACTTTGATTCTTCGATAGACCATATAACATATCCATAATAAATTTAGCTGTTGGCTTTTTTAATCCTTCAGTTATTTTATTAGAATAGTTTATAATTTGTCTTTTAGTTTCATATAGATTTGTGTTAAAATTGTTCATGGAAATATTTTGTTTATTGGTCTAAACTTATTATACTATTTATGAGGTTGATTTTCCTTATAAAACAAGCAAAAACAGGCAAGTTGTGAATATACTTTTTGCCTGTTTTTTATTTTTATCGAAACTCAAAATATTTTACACCTCTATACTACATTTTCAAACAATCAACAATTTAATTTACAATGCATTAAAAATTGCTGGTATTCCATATCCATTAAGATTAGCACAATCTCTATAAAAAACTTAAAGAAATACACTATTTCATTTTTAATTTACTCTCTAATTTATTAATGATTTCTCCATCAATCTTTTCATCAAATTTTCTAGCTATTAGGAAATCACTATTCATAAGTGTATCATAATCATTTATTGTCAAAGTCTTAGGATGTCTGTTTTCACCAGTCCAATCTAAATAAACTTTTATATTCTCTCTAGTATTCGTATAAGGTGTTTTCATAAACAAACTTTGAAACAAAGACTCATCAGGGCAAATAGAATTATCAAAAAAGTCTAAAACTTCTTCATGCCTTTCTAAATAATCTAACATCCACTCCACGCTTGAATGAGTCAATGTCCACCATGAACTTCCAAAGTTATATTCCAAGCCTGTTATATTTTTCCTTTTAAAAAATAAAGTTTTGTATGGTCCCCCTGTTATTAAAATGTATAAATGTTTCAAAATTGTCATTGTTATTGTTTGATTTGCAAAACAAGTTGGATATTTTAAATCATTTCTTTTTTTAAAACGTTTATATATTTTATAATTCCTATCCATCACATCAATATAATTAGCTCCCCTATGCTTTTCTAAGTATTTTTTAATGTAATCGATTGATTTTATTGGAAAATCTTGACCACTCATAAACCAAAAGTAATCATATTGCATATTTGAATAAAATGCTTCTTTTAATAGATTAGTTGTAGCATGAATCATTTGATTCTGACCCCATTTAATATCAAGGCATTTACTTTCATCTAAAATAAACACGTTTTCTTTCTTTATAATTTTATTTGAAATATCACTTTTTTTGTCTATGTGTAAATAAAAAGAAACATCCTCATCATCTAATGTATTGATCATTTTATTTATTTGATTTGGATTTTTATGACATAAAATTAAAAATGCTATCTTCATATACTTTTTAATATACTATAATATTCTTCATATAAAAGTATGATTTATAGTATAAAACTCCTTTTCTTATAATTTAATATATAATAACTATAACGATCCTTTACCATAAACAACGCCTTTAATCGTTTTATAAATAATCGTAAAATCTAACCAGATAGACCAATTATGATAATAATAATCATCTAATTTACAACGATAATTAAACTCAACATCACTTCTACCATTTGCTTGCCACATTCCTGTAACTCCTGGTTTACATTTAATAATAGAATTGTAATATTGTCCCATATCTTGCTTTTCTCTTGGTAAATAAGGTCTAGGGCCAATTAATGACATTTCACCTAATAAAACATTGATAAATTGTGGCCATTCATCTAAAGATGTTTTTCTTAAAAACTTCCCTACTGGCGTAATTCTTGGATCATTGACCAACTTTTTATTTGTAAGATATTCTTCTTTGATTTTCGGATCTTTTTCCATCAATTCATCTAAAATTCTTTCTGCATCAGGTACCATTGATCTAAACTTATAAATTTTAATCAATTTACCATTTTTACCAATTCTATCTTGACTAAAAATAATACTATCATGATCCCCACTTTTGACATATTTATATTTTACAAAAGCAATCAAAGGAATTAACGTTAAACATCCAACAATTCCTGCACAAATATCAATAAATCTTTTCATTGTATTAGCAAGAGCAGACATTTCATTATTTGCAGTTGCAATTAGTAATTGCCCATCAAAATCCTGAACTTCAGAAGAAAAAGTCATTGTTCCATTAACATCTGGTAAATATTTAACAGTTTCTACTTTTCCATATATATCTGACATCACTTTATCAATCACTTCTTCACTTGCCTCTGGTAAAGCTACAATAATTTGTTCGATTTTTAATGTCTTAATAGCTTCATCTAATTCCTCATAACTATAAATAAAACTATTTTTAATAACATTTTCCTGTTTAAAATCAAATAATTGATTTGTCCAATTTGCATCCACATAACCTTCTACTTTAGTTAAGGCAAATCGGTTATTATTTGATATTTTACCAAGTCTTGCTGCTTCATACCCTGTTCCAATAACTAATGTTTTTCTAGCAAATTGTTCTCTAAAAGCTATTCTAATATAACGATCAGCAAGTAAACAAATGATAAACATTGACGCTACCATAATCGTTAAATGCATTCTTCTTTCATAACCTGTTGATTTTGGTACTAAAACAAGTAAAGCTATATAAAAACAAAAACTTGATTTGACTAACGCTTTGATTTCATCCCATATTAAACATGTACTTAATGAATAATGTCCATATATAAATAGAAATAAAAAATAAAGGATTCCTGAACCTATGATTAAATCCATATCCATATGGAAATATAAACATATAAAGTAATACATGACAACTTCGATAAGAAGTAACATAAAGGGCATTAATTTTCTATTCATCTTTTACACCTCTTATTATGTCCATTATATCGTAATTCAATTATTAATGCTATCTTTTCTCTTTTATAGTATAATAGATATATCAAAACTTTGGAGGGTCAATATGAAGTTTTTTTATGAAGGTATCAATAAATTTATGTATAAACATCCTTTTATAAAATCTTGTGTTTATTTTGCATCAAAATTTTGTCCATGGATGGTTGCTATATTTTATTCACTTTTTTTACTAAAAATAGTTATCGAATCACAAACTGGTTTTTATCTTTTATTTATTAAACCATTTGTCGTTTTATTAATTACTGTTCTACTTAGAATATTAATTGATAGACCTCGTCCTATTCAAAAGTATGACCTTAAACCTATTGATGATAAAAAAAGAATAGGTCATTCTTTCCCCAGTATTCATACGAGTTTAGCTATTTCTATTGCTTTGACCGTTATTGCTCGAGGACCAAATATGGGATTATTACTCTCAGCACTTGCTATTACAATTACTTGTACAAGACTGCTTACAGGTGTTCACTATTTAACAGATATTCTTGCAAGTATTTTAATTGCCCTTGCTATTTATAGCATTTAACGAAATAAGAAATTTATTTCGTTTTTTTAATTTTTTAAAAGAAAAAATGATTTTTGTTGTCTATATAAATAATGGAGGGAGAAACTATGGAA
>UQVG01000057.1 GCA_900544435.1 uncultured Erysipelotrichaceae bacterium
TTTATAAAATATAGAAATTCTCTTAAAAAAGTCTTAACTTAATGACATTGGTTCCTCGAACTTCTATTTTTTTTATAAATATTTTCCTGTAACGCTCTTTACATTGTTTTTTATTTGTTCAACACTACCAGAGGCAACAATAGTACCACCATCAATTCCACCACCTGGACCCATGTCAATTATATAATCAGCATTTTTCATCACATCATGATCATGTTCAATGACAATCACAGTTGCTCCTTGTTCTACAAGTGATTGAAAAACTTGTACTAATGTTTGAACATCTAAAGGATGCAAACCAATTGTTGGTTCATCAAAAATAAAAATAGAATCACTTTGAGATTTACTCATTTCACTTGCAAGCTTTAAACGCTGTGCTTCTCCACCAGATAAACTTGGTGTTTCTTCACCTAATGTTAAATACCCCAAACCTAAATTTTCTAATACTTCTAATTTTCGATAAACACCTTTCAAATCCTGACAAGCCTCTTTAGCAAAACTCACATCCATTTCCATCAATTCAGGTAAAGAATATGCATTTTCTTTTGAATTTTTATATTTAATAAAATGACTTTCCTTATTATATCTAGAGCCATGACAATCAGGACACGTTACATGAACATCTGGTAAAAATTGTACATCTAAACTTAATGTCCCAGTACCATCACATGTTGGACACCTAAGCTTTCCTGTATTATAAGAAAAATCTCCTGCTTTATACCCTTTAGCTTTAGCATTTTCTGTTTTAGCAAATCGTTTTCTAAGTTCATCATGAACATTAATATAAGTAGCGACAGTAGAACGAATATTAATACCAATTGGTGTAGCATCTATTAATTTAATATGTTCTATTCCTTCCATTTGAACTTCTTTTACATGAGTAGGTAATGAAGTGTGATTAATTTTAGCTTGAATAGCTGGTAATAGACTTTCTAGAATCATTGTTGTTTTTCCTGAACCAGACACGCCTGTAACAACTGTTAATTTTCCTTTAGGAATATCTACTTCTAAAGGATGTACTGTATGTATTTGATTTGTTGAAAGATGAATTTTCCCAAATTCAAATATTTGTTCAATTGTAGAGATTGGACGTATTTTTTCATTATAATGATTTGTAAGAAATGGACCAATCATTGATTTTTTATCTTTTTTAATTTGTTCGATCGTACCTTCAGTTAAAACATAACCACCATTTTTACCTGCTTCTGGACCCATTTCAATAAGCCAATTTGCTTCTTTAATAATTTCAGTATCATGGTCTACTAATAAAATAGAATTTCCATCATGAATTAAATCATTCATCACTCCTGTAAGTCCATAAATATTAGAAGGATGTAACCCAATTGAAGGTTCATCTAAAACATAGAGAATACCTGTTGTACGATTTCTTACCGCTCTAGCAAGTTGCATACGTTGCCTTTCTCCTGTTGAAAGTGTAGAAGCAGCTCTATCTAAAGAAAGATAGCCCAATCCTAAATCTAACAATCTTTTAGAAACATCTAAAAATGAATCACAAATTTCACAAGCCATTAGCTTCATTTCATCAGGCATTGAATCAGGTACTCCTCTTACCCATTCTACTAAATCTTTTAGTGGCATTTGACAAGCCTTATCTAAACCAATTCCTCTAATTAAAGGTTTTCTTGCCTCTTTTGATAAACGTGTTCCCTGACATTCTGGACAAATTTCTTCTTTTAAAAACTTTTCAACTCTTTTCATCCCTTTATCATCTTTAACTTTTGATAAAGCATTTTCTACAGTATAAGTCGCATTAAAATAAGTAAAATCCATTTCTCCAGCATGATCCGTATTTTTAGCCTTATAAAAAATATGTTTCTTCTCAGCTGGACCATAATAAACAATATTTTTTTCTTCTTCCGTTAATTGATTAAAAGGCACATCTGTTCTTACTCCCATCGCACGACAAACATCTGTCATTAATGTCCACATTAATGAATTCCATGGGGCTACAGCCCCTTCATCAATTGTAAGTGTTTTATCTGGAACAAGTGAATCAATATCTACTGTTCTAACAATTCCTGTTCCACCACATTTAAGACAAGCTCCTTGACTATTAAAAGCTAATTCTTCAGCACTTGGTGCATGAATTTTTTCTTTACAAATTGGACAGATGATTTCTTTTTCAGCTGCCACATTTAAAGTTGGTTCAATATAATGACCATTTTTACAACAATGTTTAGCAAGACGAGAATACATGAGTCTTAAACTATTTAAAAGTTCTGTACCTGTTCCAAACGTACTACGAATACCAGGAACAGCTGGTCGTTGATGAAGTGCTAAGGCAGCAGGAACATAAAGAACTTCATCTACTTGTGCTTTAGTAGCACTCGTCATACGTCTTCTTGTATAAGTTGATAAGGACTCTAAATATCTTCTTGATCCTTCACTATAAAGGACTCCCATGGCTAGTGATGATTTTCCAGATCCTGAAACACCAGCAATAGCAACTATTTGATTAAGAGGTATATCAACATTGATATTTTTTAAGTTATGCACTTTAGCACCTCTTACTTTTATTTTCTTTGGTGTATTTTCCATATAATCCCTCATTTCCTTTTTAGTTATACTCTACTTCTTAAATAAAAAAAAGTAAATGATATCCATTTCGAATACCATTTACATATTTTCCTTTTTATACCTGTATTTTGTAAATAACATTAAAATTACATCTAACTTATTTTTTAACTAAAGAACATCCTGCACTTGTTCCAATACGATCAGCTCCAGCAGCGACAATTTTTACCATATCTTCAGGTGTTCTAACACCACCTGCAGCTTTTACTTTTGCTTTTCCATGAACAGCTTCTTTCATGATTCTAACATCTTCAATTGTTGCTCCTCTTGTAGAAAAACCTGTACTTGTTTTAACATAATCAGCTTTAGCTTCTACACATAATTCACATGCTTTTTTAATTTCATCTTCTGTAAGTAAACATGTTTCTAAAATAACTTTTACTAATGTTCCATTTGCTGCTTCAACTACTGCTTTAACATCATCTCTTACTAAATCATAATTTTTATCTTTTAAAGCACCAATATTCATCACCATATCAATTTCATCAGCCCCATTAGCAATCGCATCTTTTGTTTCAAATGCTTTTACTGCACTTGTATTAGCTCCTAATGGAAAACCAATAACAGTACATACATTAACATCACTATCTTTTAAATAGTCTGCACAATAAGCTACATGGCATGGATTAATGCATACACTAGCAAAACCATATTCCATTGCTTCATCACAAATTCTTTTAACTGTTTCTAAAGGTGTATCTGCTTTTAAAACAGTATGATCAATCATTTTGTTGTAATTCATTTTCTTCTTCTCCTTCATATACTCTTTTAATGGCTTTTAAAGCAACTGCTTTATCCCCATCATATTCTCTTTGCCCAACTTCTAGAGCAATAAATTTTTCATGTCCTTTTCCTAATAATAAAACAACATCTCCAGGACTTGCTTGTTCAATCGCCTGTTCTACTGCAACTGTACGATTTGTAATAATAATACTTGGAATATTGGTGATTTCACTTTGAATTTCTTTACAGATTTCTTCAATATTTTCTCCACGATCATCTAACTCTGTTAAAATAACATGATCTAAATATCTATTAGCAAGTGCACCTATTTTCTTCCTTCTTGCCATATGTCTTTTACTCGGTGCCCCTAAAACAGCAATAATATTGCCTTTTGAAACACGATCTGCAAATTTAAAAACATTTTCAAAATCCTTAGTATGACAACAATAATCAACAATAATCGTAATTTTATGATGATTAGGAATAAGTTCCATTCTCCCATTAACTGGTTTTATATCACTAATTGCTTCAATGATCATACGATCATCAAACCCTAAACCAACCAATACACCCACTGTTGCAAGAACATTATAAATATTAAAATCAGCAATTGTTGGACAAACAATATGATATAGATTTCCTTTCAATGAAAGATCAAATTCACTATGGTCAATATAAAGCTCTATATTCTTAGCCATAATCTCACTTTCATTTTTAATACCATATGTCATAATTCTTGCTTTTGTTGCCGCCTTAAACTCAGAAAAAACTTCTTCATCCTTATTTAAAACAGCAATTGAATTTGTTAATAACATTGAAAATAATTTCTTTTTACTTTCAATATAATGCCTTCTTGTCCCATGAAAATCTAAATGCTCATCAGAAAGATTTGTTAGAACGGCAATATTAAAATCAACTGCATCAATTCGCTTAAGCGCTAAACCATGACTACTTGCTTCCATAGCAACAACTTTAACACCTCTTCTTGCCATATCAAACAATTTCTTTTGTACATACAAAGTTTCTGGTGTGGTATAAGGACACTCTTCTTCTACACCATCATATTCTAAAGAAATTGTCCCCATATAGGCTGCTTTACAATAATGATCCATGATGCTTTTAACCATTGAAGCAACAACCGTTTTACCACTTGTTCCTGTCACTCCAACAACACGCATCTTTTTACTTGGATAATCATAAAACACATTCGAAACTCTATTTAATTCATCTAAAGCATCCGCTACTTTAATATAAATAATACCCGGTTGTTTTTCGATATCTTTACTATGAACAATAACTTTTGCACCTTGAAAAATAGCATCATCTACATAACGATGTCCATCCACACTCAATCCTTCAATACAAAAAAATACCGAATAGGGCTTTACATATCTTGAATCACTATGAATTGAGTATATTTTCATATCATTATCAATATCAAACAACTCATTTAATCGTTTCATTATACCACTCTTCCAATTAATATTTCATCATATGATTCAATTATAACATTCTTCAATTGACTTATCAATTGCTCATCACTTGGAACCTTAATAAGTAAATAATTATCTCCATGACCCACATAATATCCATCTTCTTCTTTTTCAAAAAGAACTCTTAATGTCTTACCAATTTGCGATTTCGCATAATTTTCATTTAATTCATGAGATAAAGCTATCAAACGGTTAACTCTTTCATGTTTGACTTTTTCATCAACTTGTTCCATACGTGCTGCTGGTGTTCCTTTACGCATAGAATAAGGAAAAACATGTAATTGAGTATAACCTACTTTTTTAATGAATTCATATGTTTTTTCAAATTCTTCTTCTGTTTCCCCTGGGAAACCAACAATCACATCTGTTGTGAAAACAATATCAGGAATCAATCTTCTAATTTTTGATAATTTTTCATAATATTGTTCACAATTATATTTTCTATTCATACGTTTAAGCGTTTCATCACATCCAGCTTGAAGTGGTACATGTAAATGATCCACAATAATTTTTGATTTTGAAATAAGTTCTATAATCTCATCTGTAATTTGACTTGTTTCAATAGAAGAAATACGTAATCTTTTAAGTCCTTCTATTTTCGTTAAATCTACTAATAAATCATAGAAACTATAATTTTCTAAATCTTCACCATAACCTGCTGTATGAATACCTGTTAAAACAATTTCAACATAACCTTTTTGAACCAATTCTTTTGCTTGTTCAATAACACTTTCTGGTTTTCTTGAACGTACTCTTCCTCTAGCATAAGGAATAATACAATACGTACAGAAATTATTGCATCCATCTTGAATTTTCAAATAAGCTCTTGTATGTAAAAAACGATCAATATTTAAATCTTCAAATTTTCTTAATTGTTTAACTTCAGAAACTTTCACAATTCTTTCATGTGTTTGTTGATACTTTTCTACTAAATCAACGATTTCATTTCTAAATTGTGTTCCTAAAATAACACTTACACCTTCAATGGCTTCTATATCTTGAGGAGCAATTTGACTGTAACATCCTACAACACATACTGTTGCTTCTGGATTTTTACGAATTGCTTTACGTATCATTTGACGAGATTTGCTATCTCCTGTATTTGTGACAGTACATGTATTAACAACATAAACATCTGCCACTTCTTTAAAATTAACTTCTTCATACCCTGCTTCTTCAAACATATTTAACATTGCTTGAGATTCATAGGAATTAACTTTACATCCTAATGTATGAAATGCAACTTTCATTCTTTCACCTACTTTAATTTCTTTGTTATTTTTTTATGTATTTTATCACTAAGATAATTTAATTCATGTAATTGATTTATAAATTGTTGAGGTTGTTTATAATAAGACATCGCTATTTTTATATCTTCTAAAGATGTATTTCCTTGGAAATATTTATCAACTATTGGAAAACTATCTACTAAACAACATGTTTTTTTATCAAAAATATAGATTTTCTTTAAACCATCATAATAATAGTATTCATTATTTTCATCCTCTGCTATTCCCTTTAAAGAAGAAAATGCAGAACGTAATATTTTTGATCCATAAAGTTGGTATGGACTTTCTATATTTCTTGGATAATTTTTTACATATAATTGATGTTGTTTTAATGTTAATAACATGTAATTATTTAAATATCTTTCATTTATAAAAGGTTCTAAATAAGGAATTAAAACAATTTGTTGATCAACTTTCATGAGTTTTAAGTTTTTTAAGATTTCACTAATAATACTATTAAACATTTTTTGTTTTTCTTCATAATTTAAATATTGAATAGCATCTTGTGTTTCATAAACAAATTTTTTATATTCTCCTTCTATCTTTGTCTTATTATAAATTCCATTTAAAATCACTTCATATTTAAACATTTCTTCTTCATTTGTCATTTTAAAAGTAAAACCATCTTCAATAAAAATATCTTTTTGTCCTTCAATAAGACGAAACAAATCACATTTTTTGAATTTTAATTCCAAACCATATTTCTTTAATAACTTAATCATTTAGCTAACTCCCTTGAATATCCAATCACACTCATTAAATAAAGAGGAGCCGTTTCACTTCTTAAAATACGATTTCCTAATGAACAACATTTAACTCCCATTTCATTTAATTCATGAATTTCACTTTCATCAAAACCGCCTTCACAACCAACAATAATCAATAATTGATCTCCTGATTTTAATTGTTGCAAAGTATGAAACAATTCTCCATGTTCATGTTGCTTAGCAGTTTCTTCATACGCAACTAAATTATAATCTTTTAAATATGGCTTTAATTCTTTAATTGTTTTTACTTCTTCTATTGAAGGAATTCTATTTCTACCTGATTGTTCACTTGCTTCTTTTAATATTTTTTGATAACGGGGTAGTTTTTTATTAAACTTTTCTTTTGTAAGTTTGACAACACACCTTTTTGAACTCAAAGGAATAATATGATGAACACCTAATTCACATGCTTTTTGTAAAACTAATTCAAATTTATCACCTTTAGGCAAAGCATAAACAAGTGTCACTTCTACATCTAATTCATTATTAATATCTAGTTTTTCAATTGGTAAAATAAAACCTTCTTGAACATTTTCTATTGTACATAGATATTGAATATGTTTTAAATCCACACAAATGATCTGATCACCATTTTTATTACGCATAACTTTTTCTATATGGTGTTGATCACTACTTTCTATTTGAAATGTTTTATTCAATTCGATATTTTCATTTATAAAATATTTTTGCATCGTCTTTCACCCCAACATATTCTAGCATAATATTTCCCTAAGAAAAAACAATTTTACATTTTTATTTATATTCCTATAATTTCAAAAAGAAAAGTATGACTTTCATACTTAGCTATCTTTTATTTTCTAAATGTAAATAAAAAAAGAAGTAGCTTTCTATAGCTACTTCATCATTATTGTGCTTTTAAAACAAAACCATCTTGATAATCAACTTCAACATGTTGTCCTTGATGCACTGTTCCTTTAATAATTTCTTTAGCAAGTTTTGTTTCAATTTGAGATTGAATAAATCTCTTTAATGGTCTTGCTCCATAAATTGGATCAAAACCTTCTTCTTGAATCATTTGATAAGCTTGATCAGTTAAAGAAATCGTAATCTTTTTATCTTGTAAACGATGTACTAATTGACCAATGAATTTATCAATAATCTTTCTTACTACTGAACTATCTAATGAATTAAACATAACAATTTCATCAATACGATTTAAGAATTCTGGTTTAAAGTGAGCTTTTAATTCTTCTTTTACAAGTTTTCTATTTTCTTCATTATTACCTTCTAATAAATATTGAGAACCAATATTACTTGTCATGATAATAATTGTATTTTTAAAGCTTACTGTATTACCTTTACTATCTGTAATACGTCCATCATCTAAGACTTGAAGCAAGATGTTAAAAACATCAGGATGTGCTTTTTCAATTTCATCCAATAATACAATACTATAAGGATGACGTCTTACAGCTTCTGTTAATTGTCCGCCTTCTTCATATCCAACATATCCTGGTGGAGCTCCTACTAAACGAGAGACACTGAATTTTTCCATATATTCAGACATATCAATACGGACAATATTCTTTTCAGTATCAAATAATTGTTCTGCTAAAGCTTTCGCAACTTCAGTTTTACCAACTCCTGTTGGACCTAAAAATAAGAATGATCCAATTGGTTTTTCTTCATCATTGATACCAGCACGACTACGTAAGATAGCATCTGTTACTTTAGTAATCGCATCATCTTGACCAATAACACGTACTTTTAAAGTATCATCTAAAGCTAATAATTTTTCACGTTCAGAAGCCATTAACTTATTCATAGGAATACCTGTCCATCTTGAAATGACTTCTGAGACATTATCTACTGTTACTTTTTCTTGAAGTAATGCATCATCAGATTCTTTAGCTTCTAATTCAGCAATTTCTTTAGTAATTTTTGGAATATCACCATATTGAAGTTTAGAAGCTTCTTGTAAATTACCTTCTTGCATATATTTATCTTGCATAGCAATAAGTTTATTTTTTTGATTTTTTAATTCTTTAATATGATCTAATGAAGATTTTTCTTCTTTCCATTTTGCTTTTAAAGCAGTTTCTTGTTCAGTTAAAGAAGCAATACGTTCTTTAATATCATTTAAACGTTTTACATTGTCCTCATTACTATCTTCTTTTTCAATTGAAATTCTTTCCATTTCTAATCGATTCTTTTCACGTGTAATACCATCTAATTCTTCTGGTAAAGAATCAATTTCCATACGAATAGAAGCACACGCTTCATCAATTAAATCGATTGCTTTATCTGGTAAGAAACGATCTGTAATATATCGTTGTGATAAATTAACTGCACCAATAATTGCACTATCATTAATTTTAACACCATGATGTCTTTCAAAAGAATCTTTTAAACCACGTAAAATAGCAATACTATCATCAATCGTTGGTTCATCTACTTGTACCTTTTGAAAACGTCTTTCAAGAGCAGCATCTTTTTCAATATATTGTCGATATTCATCTAAAGTGGTAGCTCCAATACAATGAAGTTCACCACGAGCTAACATTGGTTTTAATAAGTTAGCGGCATCCATCGCACCATCTGTTTTACCAGCACCAACTAATTGATGGATTTCATCAATAAATAAGATAATATTTCCATTAGCTTTTTTAATTTCACCTAAAACCGCTTTTAATCTTTCTTCAAATTCACCACGATATTTAGCACCCGCTACAAGTGAACCTAAATCAAGTTCATACAATGTTTTATTTTGTAAAGAAATAGGAACATCATTTTTATAAATACGCCATGCTAATCCTTCAACAATAGCAGTTTTACCAACACCTGGTTCACCAATTAAAATTGGATTATTTTTTGTTTTACGTGACAAGATTTGAATCACACGACGAATTTCATCATCACGTCCAATAACTGGATCTAATTTTCCATTTTCAACATCTTTTGTTAAGTCACGTCCATATTTTTCTAATACTTCATAAGTATTTTCTGGATTTGGATTATCAACCATATGATCACCTCGCATTTCTAATATTACCTTTTTCGTTTCTTTCTTATTCATACCTTCTTGGTTTAATAAATCTTTAACCCAATTTTCATTTATCTCAAATAACGCCATAATCACATGTTCAACAGACATGTATTCATCTTTAAAAGATGTCATTTGACTATTTGCCTTAGCAAGTAAATCATTTAAACTATAGCTTATTCTCATACTATTGACATCAACATTTTCTAAAGTTGGTTTTTGATTTAACCTTTGTTCTAAAACTTGAATAAAATGATTTTTATCTTTATTTAATTTAGATAACACTCTTGGAAAAATACCACTACTATCATTTAATAAAACATACAGTACATGTTCAATGTCAATTACTTGATGCTTATCATTTAAAGCTAATTGACTTGCCTTTTGAATAGCCTCTTGCATTTTGGCTGTAAATTTTTCGATATCCATGTTATCACTCTCCTTTTTAGCACTCCTTTATCCCTAGTGCTAATTTTATTATATTCATATTTTTAGCACTGTCAATACTTAAGTGCTAATTTCTTTTTTAAAAAAGAAATCCTTTCGGATTTCTCATTTAATATTATTCAATACTTATTGTAGAAGTATTTTCTATTTGTTTCATATCAGATTTAGGAACTGATAAACGAAGTACTCCACCTTCATATT
>UQVG01000058.1 GCA_900544435.1 uncultured Erysipelotrichaceae bacterium
ATTCAAGAATTGATTACAAAAGCCATTGAAAAACAAGCTGAAAAAATAATTACTAAAAAAACATCAAAACAAATACAAAAAGATGCAAATACTTTTAATAAACCTCATTTTCTTGTATCTGGTTATTATCAAGCTTATGCATTTTTACTTGTACTTCCTATTTTAATTATTGTTTTATTATTATGTATGTACATCCAATTGATGGTAAATCACTTAGATATGGTAATTATTTGTTTAATAATTTTATTTTTTCTAATTTTTATAACTTATAAAAGAACTCAAAAAATGTATATTCTTGCTTATTGGCAATCAGGATTAATTTTTTATAATCGTAAAGGTCAACAGCTTGTACAAATTCCTACAGCTTATGTAAAAAAAGCAGTTGTTAAAGTTAATAAAATCATAATCCCTTATCATCAAGAAACTTGGATTATCGAAAAGAATAAAAACGATAATTTAAAAGAAATTGAACAAATGTTGATCTATTTTAAAGAAAGCGACTCATTTTGAGCCGCTTTTAAAAAATAAATCTTGTGCATTTTTATATGAAATCATTTCTTTATATGGTTTTAAATCATCTTCTTCTAACATCTTAAGAAGTTGATTTAAATTCGTTTCAATTTGTTTTGAAGGTGTAAAAGGAAAATCACTTCCATACATAATATGATCAGGTGTCGTAATGGTAAGTAACCATTTTAAAAGAAAGGGTGTAGGATTTCCCGCAATATCAAAATAAAACCTTTTAAAACTTTCTTCAACATTTACTTCTTTCATCATTTTTTGAGGTATTAAAATTTTTGACATTCCAATAAAGCGTTCATAAATATTAGGTAAAAAAGAACCACAATGCGGGATGATCCATGTAATATTTGGAAAACGTAAAATAACATCATTCCCTATTAAATTTAAAACTGCTCTCGTCGTATCTACGATAAATTCAAATAAAGGAACAGGACCTGCTGAAAATACTTCTTCGCTTAAAGAAGCAGGTCGATGAGGATGAATATTACAAATAGCATGTCGCTTATTTAATTCTTCCATTAAAGGTTCTAATTTTGGATCACCTAAATAAAGTCCTCGACTATTACTTGGAAAATTAATACCATCTGCTTCTAAAACATCCAAAGCATAAATAGCCTCTTGCATAGCTGCTTCGACATCAGGTAATGGTAAACAAGCTTGAAAGCCAAAATGTTTGGAATCATCTTTTTTTAGTTGTGCCATTTGTTCATTAAGATGTCGACACATCTTTATAGAATTTTCTACGTCATTTTTAAAATAAGGATGTGGTGAAGATACAGAAAGTAATGACCATTCAATAGAACATTTATTCATTAAATCTAGATGTTTTTTATAATCATACTTTGGCAAGGGAAATCCATCTTCTAATAAAGCATTTTGTTTTTCTAAAAATTTTAAATATTCAGGTGTTAAAAAATGTGAGTGGATATCAATTATTTGTTTTATCATTATATAGTCTCCTTTCAAATTGATACAATAATAATTTTTTCACCTCACATTATTTTGGAAATAAACAAATTGTTTATTGAATCTATTATAACAACTTCTTTTTAAATCTCAATTATTTATTTAAATGCTTTTCTAATAACACTAAATTTATATTTGGTATCCCATTAAATACTGTTGGGACAATTCCAATTTCTTGATAGCCTAGTTTTTTATACAAAGAACGAGCAATTTGATTTCTTTCATTCGTATCCATTCTCAATTCGTCCCATCCCATTTTTCTTGCATAATCTTCATAAAACTTGACAAATATTTTACCATAACCTTTTCCTGAAATATCAGGTGAAATCACTAATGTATGCAAAACACATACATGTTTATCTTGAACTTGATAATGCCACTTACCCTTTTTATAAACATCGACTTGTTGTTGATTGATAATTGCTGAAGCAATGACTTTACCCTTTTTTTCCAAAACAAACATATCTTTTCTTTTGATAGCCTCTCTGGCCGTTTGATTGGTTGGATAGATATTTCTTATCCAACCAATTGTTTGTTTTCCTTTTTCTTCCAAATCATGAATTTTTTCATAAATAGTTGAAATAGCTTCTAAATCTGTTTCATTTGCTTTTCTAACAATATAATCTTTCATCTTTATTAATTTTCTTTCATAAATTTTTCTTTATTTTCTTCTAAATATTTAAACAAAATGCATAACATTCTTTTTCACTTTCATCATGACAAGTATCATCTTTTTGATTAAGTTGTTTCATAATTTCATCATTGCTATACATTTCTATTTTCTTTAGTTTTCATATTCATCTTGTTGTCTAATCTCATCTAATAAAATACGATCTTTTGATCTTTTAAACTTCCAATATTCCACAAAAACACCATCATAACTTTCAATCACTTGATTTTGATCATCAATTGTAAGATCATCCATCATTCCTTCAATATAGACCCAAAAATAATCTTCATCATCATTTTCACTATCATAAACATTAACAACATGTTGTTTTATTAACTTAATATTAGTAAGTTCATTTCTCTTTCCTTGAAACTCATACCAATTTATTTTTGTTTGCCAAGCTTCAAACAATTGAGGCGTTAAATAATCTTTTAATATTTCTAAATTTTTATTAGACCATGCATCTTGTATAATAAAATAATTACGTTTAACTTCTTTTTTGATTCTTTCTTCATTCCAAAAATCATCTTCATCATCTAAAACATCCAATTGTTTTTTGGTTCTTTGATGAAATAAGATTGCTTTACGTCTTCTTTGATATGCGTTTAATCCATACATTCCACCAAAAACAATTCCTGTATAAACTATTGATTCAAAAGGATTTGAACGTCTTCTTCCATAATAGTGACTACTATGTGAACTAGATCCTCCACCACCTGAAGAACCTCCGCCTCCTGAGCTACCTCCTCCAGCTCTAGCATAACAACTTCCTGTAAATAAAATCATCATAATTAAAAAAATTGAAAGAACCGCTAATAATTTTTTCATAAATATTCCCCCGTTTTATTTATTATATCATGTCTTGACTTCTTCAAAAAGAAGTATAAAATATAGTTTGAATTCAAACTATATAGGAGGTATTTATGTTAGAAGATCAATTTCATTTTCAATTACTTAAATGTTTTAATCATCAAAAAAGATGGATCAATCAAAGAACGATTCAAATTGATGTTTTACCTGGACAAAGTAAAATTTTACAATGTTTAGATGAATATGGACCTCTTACTCCTAAAGAAATAGGAAAATTATGCATTGTTGATAAATCAACAACCACTTCTTTATTAAATAAAATGGAAAAGATGCATTATATTGAAAAGAAAAATCAAAATCATGATAAACGTTCTATTCAAATTCATTTAACAACTTTAGGAAAAGAAAAAACTCAACTTGTCAAACAAATTTGTCAAGAAAGTAATCAAGTTCTTTTACAAAGTCTTTCAAAGATAGAACAAAAAGAAATAATTGATATCTTAAAAAAAATAAATGATTCTTTAGAAAAGGAGGATGTACATGGAAACACAAAATAACTTTGCGGTAGGAAGTATTCCTAAACATATTATGTCGATTGCTGGACCAATGATTATTGCTCAATTAATTAATGTCTTATACAACGTCATTGATCGTATCTATATTGGACGTATTCCTCATGTCGCTACACTTGCTATGGGTGGACTTGGTATTTGTTTACCAATCATTTCCATTGTCATGGCTTTCGCAAATCTCTTTGGAATGGGTGGTTCTCCACTTTGTTCGATTGCAAGAGGTCAAGGTAAAAATGATGACGCTGAAGAAATCATGGGGAATTCTTTTGCGTTGCTTGTCATTTTTGGAATTATTTTAACAGTTATCGGTTTTATTTTTAAAGAAGATATTTTATGGGCTTTTGGAGCTAGTAAACATACAATTAGCTATGCTTTAGATTATTTATCAATATATTTAATTGGAACGATTTTTGTTTTAGTCAGTCTAGGAATGAATAGTTTTATTAATAGTCAAGGATTTGCGAAAGTAGGGATGATGACTGTTCTTATTGGCGCTGTTTTAAATATTGTATTAGATCCTTTATTTATCTTTGTTTTACATATGAATGTAAAAGGTGCAGCTATTGCTACAATTATTTCTCAAGGTGTCTCTGCTTTATGGACTTTACAATTTTTAACAGGTAAAAAAACTATTTTAAAACTTAAAAAGAAATATTTTAAACTTAATTTTTATTACGTTAAACGTATTTTTTCACTAGGAACTGCTGGTTTTATGATGGGTATTACAAATTCGATTGTAACTATTGTTTGTAATTCTACGTTACAAGCTTATGGTGGAGATCTTTATATCGCCATCATGACTATTATTAACTCCATTCGTGAAATTGCTCAACTTCCTGGACAAGGAATGGCTAATGCTTGTCAACCAGTTTTAGGATACAATTATGGGGCTAAAGAATATAAACGTGTCTTATCAGGCATTAAATTTGTTACTATTGTTTCTTTTATAATGATGTTTGTTATCTGGCTAGCAATTACCCTATTCCCTGAATTTTTCATTCAAATCTTTACGCATAATCAAAAAATAATAACACATGGTGTAACTTCTTTACATCTTTATTTCTTTGGATTCTTTATGATGACTTTCCAAATGGTCGGTCAATCCGCTGCTGTTGGTTTAGGTAAATCTAAACAAGCTATCTTCTTTTCTATCTTTAGAAAAGTCATCATTGTTGCTCCTTTAACTGTTATTTTACCAAAATTTATTGGAATCAATGGCGTCTTTATTGCTGAAGCCATTAGTAACTTTATTGGTGGTGGCGCTTGTTATATTACAATGTGGTTGACGATTGGTAGAAAACTTCAACAAAAATGTAAAGAGGCAACACTATGAATACCCCAACCTTAAAAACACAAAGATTGATCTTAAGAAAATTTAATGACAATGATTTAAAAGCTCTTTATGAAATTCTTTCTGATAAAGAAGTCAATCAGTTTCTTCCTTGGTTTCCTTTAAAGAATCTAGATGAAGCCAAAATCTTCTATCAAGAAAGATATGTTCCTATTTATCAAAAAGAACAAGGATATGCTTATGCTATTTGTTTAAAAGAAAACAATCTTCCAATTGGTTATGTCAATGTAGAAATACCTGATGCTAATGAATTGGGCTATGGTCTAAAAAAAGAATATTGGCATCAAGGCATTGTCAGTGAAGCAGCTGAAGCTGTAATAAAACAAGCAAAAAAAGATGGAATTTGTTACATTACAGCTACTCATGATATAAAAAATATTCATAGTGGCAATGTTATGAAAAAAATAGGTATGCATTACTGTTATTCATATAAAGAAGTAGTCATGCCTAAAAATATTCCTGTTATTTTTAGAATGTATCAAATCAACCTTGATGGAAAGAAGCGTATTTATCAAAAGTATTGGAATCAATATGAACATTTTATTGAAGAAGATATTTAAAAGACAAGTCCTTACAAACTTGTCTTTTTTCCTAAATAACGATTAACCTTTTGATAATAATGCAAATAGTCATCTCTAAATTCTTGTTTTAAAAATGGTTCTTCCACATATTTAATTTGAAGATGAAACATGATAATAGCCAAAAATGAAATAACAGCCAAAGCTGTATTAAAAAACATAAAGCCAATTCCTACATAAACAAAATCAAAACCTAAAAAGGCTGGATTACGACTAATTTGGTAAATACCATCTGTAATCAAATCTGTTTTTTCTTCATAACTTACTCCTGCTCGCCAACTTTCTTTCATCGTTAAAACAGAAACGATAAAAATAATATCCCCTAATATTCCTAATACCATTCCTATTATTCTAATGATCAAAGGAAATACTGTAGTATTGAAATAAATACTGATTATTTCTACGATGAATGTCAAAATAGTCGCCGTTTTCATGAGTATTTCTATTTTCTTTTGGATACCATGTTTTCCTTTTCCCATATGATCTGTTTGTATTCCTTGTTTTCTTTGTTGAAACATCTTCATAAAATAACAAAGATAGAAAATAAATAAAATAATCAATCCTAGTATTTGCATTTTAATCCCTTCTTCTACTTATTAAATCTATAACGATCATCACAACACCAAATAAAACACCAGCTATTGCCCAAATAATCCAACTATATTGCATTTGTCCATTACCATTTTTTCCAAATGTATAATAAAGAAAAATAGCAGTAACAACAAGCCAATAGATAGCACTTATTTTTGATTTTAAAGCATTTTTCTTTTTTTGTTCAGGTGTATAATCCCCTGTTTGTAAAATCTTATCTAAAGCATTTTGATAAGTTCCTCCTAAAACAAGGAAAAAACAACCTATACTTACAAACAATAAAAGAAAACAAACAGCAATACTTTCTAAAAAATCATAATTTAAAAAGATAAAAATAGGTAAAACTGATAAAATACATAAAGCAATGCCTATAATTTGAAAATGATGATATTGATTTTGATAAGCTTCTTTTTCTTTAAAAGTATATTCTCTAACATCATTTTCAATCATAAAATCATCTTTTTCTAAAAAATCATATTTTTTAACTTTAAAAGCACATAAACAAAATAAAATAACTGCTACTGTAATACAAATAATTAAAAAGCTAAGACCTATACTTATTGCTAAATTTTCTGTTATATGAAAAAGTTGATACTCACTTAATGTAGCAAAACCAATTAATGGAATAGGTGAAATAATGCATAAAAAAGTAGCTAATGACATTTTTAAAGAATCCTTTTTTCTAATAGAAAGATATTCTTTTGCTTGCTTTAAAGTCAATAAATTTTGAGATTTCTTTTCTTTAATTCTTTCATTTTCTTGATTTAATAATAGATAATCTGTTGTTACATGAAAGAGTTGGCTAAGTTGAATAATTTTATCGGTATCAGGCATCGATTGACCTGATTCCCATTTTGAAACAGCTTGTCTTGAGATTTGAAGATGGTTAGCCAGTTCTTCTTGTGACCACCCTTCTTTTTTTCTTAACATCATTATTTTTTCTGATAAGTTCATAACTTCCCTCCTGTTTCTATCATAGAATAATTATCTAAAAAGCACTACCAACTCTACTTTTCGTTTTGTCAACTATCAGTTGACATTTAGATATTTGTTTTAAAAAAGCTCATAATTCCTACAACAATTAATAAAACAAAGGCAAAATAAAGCAAACCACATGAGACCATTACCATTAAAGAAATTGGCAATAAAATAATCGTTAAAACAAACTTTGAAAGTCCCCAGGCTGCTTTTAACCCAAAGAAAAATAATTTTCCAAAAATGTAAAACATTAAAATCATAAATAAAAAATATAACATTTTAATCTCCTCTTATCCTAAAAAAACATCCATTAACATCATGATCACAAAACCACTCAAAACGCCAAAAGTTCCAACATGACTATGTTTACCAAGCTGTGCTTCTGGAATTAATTCTTCTACTACAACATACATCATCGCTCCTGCAGCAAAAGATAAACAAATAGGTAATATTGTTTGCATAATATGAATTGTAAAACCAGCAATAATTCCTGCAATGGGTTCAACAATTCCTGAAAGACTTCCATAAACAAAAGCCTTTGTACGTGACATTCCTTCCTGTTTTAAAGGAAGAGAAATAGCTGCTCCTTCAGGTAAGTTTTGAAGTCCAATTCCAAGAGCTAAAGCAAGTGCAGAAGCAAATGTAATACTTGAATTACTTGCTGCAATCGCAAAAGTCAAACCTACCGCAAACCCTTCAGGAATATTATGTAAAGTGACTGCTAAAACAAGCATCGTATTTTTCCCCAACATACTTTTAGGTCCTTCTGGCTTGTCTTCATTTAAGTGTTGATGAGGAATCACATGATCTAAAAAAAGCAAGAATAAAGCTCCAATGATAAATCCTCCACCTAAAATAAGCGCACTATTTTGACCATTAGTTTCTGCCATTTCCATGGAAGGAATCAATAAAGACCAAACAGAGGCTGCAATCATAATTCCTGCCGCAAATCCTAAAAAAAGTTGTTGATAAAAATCTTTGATTTCATCTTTAAAGAAAAAAACCAACGCACTTCCTAAAGTAGTCATTAAAAATGTAAATAAGGTTCCAAGTAATGGATAAAGTATTGTATTCATAAATCCCCCTTCTTCTTTTATTATAAAGATTTTGAATATTTTGCATAATGATATGCTAAAATAATTATGTTTTTGTTATAATAAGGACAAATGGAGGAATTTTATGAAAGATGGATATATAAGAGTTGCCAGTGCATCAATTGATACACTTATTGGTAATGTTAAACATAATGCTAGTGAAATTAAAAAGGTCTTAAAAGAAACAAGAGAAAAGAAAGCACAAGTGGTTGTTTTTCCTGAACTTGTTTTAAGTGGTTATACTTTAGAAGATTTATTTTTACAAAATCGTCTTTTAAATGAATGTCTTGTTCAATTAGAAGAAATTATGCATGATACAAAAGGACACCAACAAATTGTCGTTATTGGTTTACCTTTTCATTATCAAAATAATTTATATAATGTATCTGCTGTTTTATATAATGGAAATATTTTAGGAATTGTTCCTAAATATCATATTCCAAATTATAATGAATATTACGAAGGAAGACGTTTTACACCTTGTTTTGAAGATAATATTGAAATTGAGCTTTTTGGACAAATTGTTTTATTTGGTCGTAAAGTAGTTTTTGCTTGTCAAAATTTACCAAGTTTTACATTAGGTGTAGAAATTTGTGAAGATTTATGGCTTCCAAATGCGCCAAGTAATGAACTTGCTTTAAATGGGGCAACGGTCATTTGTAATACATCTGCCAGTAATGAATTAACTGCTAAAAAAGATTATCGAAGAAACCTTGTTTCAATGCAATCAGCAAAACTTGTTTCAGGATATGTTTATAGTAATGCAGGAAGTGGAGAAAGTACAACCGATGTGGTTTTCTCTGGGCATCATTTAATTTGTGAAAATGGAACAGTTATTAATGAAAGTACTGGTTTTGATGCTGAAGTGATTTATGGTGATTTAGATGTTGAAAAACTTATTAGTGAAAGAAGAAAGATGACAACTTATCAATCCCATCATGATTATGACTATGTTTACTTTGATATGGATCTTATTGATATTGAAACAAATCATTACTATGATCCTCATCCTTTTGTACCAAGTAATCCTGCTCTTCGAGAATTACGTTGTAAAGAAGTCTTTGAAATTCAAACAAGAGGTTTAATGCAAAGATTAAAAGCTACTCATATAAATAAAGTCGTCATTGGTATTTCAGGTGGCTTAGATTCAACACTTGCACTCCTTGTTTGTGTCATGGCATTTGAAAAATTAGGTTATGATAAAAAGAATATTTATGCAATTACTATGCCTTGTTTTGGAACAACGTCACGTACAAAAAATAACGCTTTAGGTCTCATGGAAGAACTAGGTGTTACCAGTCAAACAGTCAATATTGCTGAGGTCGTAAGAATGCAATTTAAAAATATTGATCAAGATGAAAATGTTCATGATGTCACTTACGAAAATGTCCAAGCTCGTGAACGTACTGAAATTTTAATGAATAAAGCAAATCAAATTGGTGGTCTTGTCATTGGAACTGGTGATTTAAGTGAAGTTGCATTAGGATGGTCAACTTATAATGGAGACCATATGTCCATGTATGCTGTCAATGTTTCGGTTCCTAAAACACTTGTACGCTATCTTGTAGACTATGTTTCTTCTCTTTATAAAGGTCAAGTTCTTGAAACAATTTTACAAGATGTTTTAGATACACCTGTATCTCCTGAACTTCTTCCTCAAGAAGATGACAAAATTGTTCAAAAGACAGAAGATATCGTTGGTCCTTATGAACTTCATGATTTCTTTATTTATCATATGGTACGTTTTGGTGATGAACCTCGTAAACTTTATAAAAAGACAAAACTTGCCTTCAAAGATAAATATGATAAAGATACAATTAAAAAATGGTTACGTTTATTCTACTGGCGTTTCTTTAGTCAACAATTTAAACGTAGTTGTATCCCAGATGGTCCAAAAGTTGGATCTGTCGCTTTATCTCCACGTGGTGATTGGCGTATGCCAAGTGATGCCAATGTTCAAATATGGCTTGATGAAGTAGAAAAAATTTAGAACTGCTTGCAGTTCTTTTTTTATTAACTCCTTATTTTATCCTTTTAATAAGAGTTTTCACTAAATATTTAAATCTATCTATGATAAAATAAAGCAAGAGGTGACATTATGCATATTTATAACTCAAATCACTATAGTTCAACAATGAAACAAATCATAAATGATTGTTTACACTCTGCAAAAGAAAATCCTTTTACTATTCATTACGTCATTGTTGATGACCCTAAATATTATGAAGAAATTTTCTTAAAACATACAGATACCCTTTTTAATATTGAAATCATGACATTATCGTCGTTTTATCAAAAGCTTCTGCAAATATATCAACAAGATTTTAAAAAGAAAACAACTATTCAAAATCTTTTAGAAATTATTAAAATGAATAAAGAAGATACCT
>UQVG01000059.1 GCA_900544435.1 uncultured Erysipelotrichaceae bacterium
CATTATACAAAAAAAAGAGAAGAATGGAAATTTCTTCTCTATAAACCTTTGACATGAATACGTGTAATTGCACGTTGCAATGCAGCTTGTGCTCTTAACATATCTATTTCATCGTTTTGTATTTTAAGTCTTTCTTCAGCTCTTCTTTTTGCTTCTTGTGCCCTATTTAAATCAATTTCATCTTGTGATTCAATTGCATTAGCAATTAAAGTTGTTTCTGTTTCATTTACATAAACGAAACCACCAGCAACAGAAAAATAAGTTCTATTGCCATCAATAATATAATTCATTTGAGACACTTTCACACCACTTGCAAGTGGAATATGATGAGCTAAAATACCTATTTGTCCAGCAGTTGTATCAAGATTTATCTGATCAATTTCCACTTCTTGGTAAATACCTTGAGGTGTAATGATTTTTAGCTTAAATTTAGTCATTTTCGATTTGTTTAGCCTTTTCTACAGCTTCTTGAATAGTACCAACATTATGGAATGCTTGTTCAGGTAATTGATCCCATTTACCTTCAAGAATTTCTTTAAATCCTTGAACAGTATCTTCTACACGGACATATTTTCCATCTAACCCAGTAAATTGACTAGCTACTGTAAATGGTTGTGATAAGAAGTTACGTACACGTCTTGCACGTGCAACGATTAATTTATCTTCATCACCTAATTCATCCATACCAAGAATTGCGATAATATCTTGTAATTCTTGATAACGTTGTAAGATTTGTTGAACACCATGAGCAACTTCATAATGATCTTTACCTACAACTAATGGATCTAAGGCTCTTGATGAAGAGTTAAGTGGATCTACTGCAGGGTAAATACCTAAAGCAGCGATTGAACGATCCAAGACGATTTTAGCATCCAAGTGAGCAAATGTTGTTGCTGGTGCAGGGTCAGTTAAGTCATCGGCTGGTACATAGACCGCTTGTACTGATGTAATTGATCCTTTTTTAGTTGATGTAATACGTTCTTGTAAAGCACCCATTTCAGTTGCTAGAGTTGGTTGATATCCTGCTTGTGATGGTACACGTCCAAGTAAGGCAGAAACTTCTGAACCTGCTTGTGTGAAACGGAAGATGTTATCAATGAATAATAACACGTCTTGACCTTGTCCATCACGGAATTGTTCAGCCATTGTCAAACCAGTTAAGGCAACACGTAAACGTGCTCCAGGTGGTTCGTTCATTTGTCCAAAGACAAGTGATGTTTTAGATAAAACGCCACTTTCTTTCATTTCATAGTATAAATCGTTACCTTCACGGCTACGTTCTCCAACACCGGCGAATACTGATAACCCACCATGTTGTGTTGCGATATTGTTAATAAATTCTTGGATTAATACTGTTTTACCTACTCCGGCACCACCGAATAACCCAATTTTACCACCTTTGATAAAAGGACAAATTAAGTCTACAACTTTAATTCCTGTTTCAAAGATTTCTGTAGTTGTCATTTGTTCTGCATAAGTTGGTGCAGATCTATGGATTGGCATTCTTGTAACATCTTCACTTAATGCCCCTTTACCATCAATTGGTTCACCTAAGACATTGAACATACGTCCTAACGTTTCATTTCCTACTGGAACTGAAATTGGGTGACCTGTATCAACAGCATCCATTCCTCTTACTACCCCATCAGTTGGACCCATGGCGATACATCTTACTGCATCATCTCCAATATGTTGAGCAACTTCTACAACTAATTCTTCTTCACCATTTTGAATACGAATGGCTGTATTTAATCGAGGTAATTTATCTTCGCCATCAAATGCAATATCAATAACTGGCCCACGGGCACTAATTATTTTCCCAATATTTGCCATATTGACCTCCTTATTGCGCATTAGCTCCAGCAACAATTTCACTAACTTCATTAGTAATTGCTGTTTGACGAGCTTGATTGTATTTTAATAATAATTGTTCTGTTAATTCTTCTGCGTTATCTGTAGCATTTTCCATTGACGTTCTACGTGACGCATTTTCACTTGTCACACTTTCAACAAGATAGCCATAAACGACAGCTTGTAAATACATTGGTATTAAACTATCTAAAACTTCTTCAGGACTTGGTTCAAAAACAGTAAATTTATTAGTAATTTCAATGTTTTCAAACTCATTTGTATCAATTGGTAAAAGTGTTACTGTACGTGGTTTAAATGTTAAGTTATTAACAAATTCAGTATAAATGATTTTTATACTTCCTACTTCTTTATTAATATAAAGATCTGTAACACTTTTAACTAATTTAGTCACTTCATCAAAAGCTAATGTCGAATTTAATGAAGCAAAATCAGTATTGATTGGTCCTTGATGAGTTCTACGGAAATAATTTGTTCCTTTACTTCCAATTGAGTAAACATAATCTTCATCTTTAATTTGTTGACTAATTTCTTTAAAGACATTGGCATTATATCCACCACATAATCCTAAACTTGAAGAAATAACAATATAAACATCTTTATCTACTTTATTTTCAGCGAGATAGGCAGAATCTTTTAACCCTTTATTAGAAGCTAAAATTTCTGCACATGTTTGTCTAACACCTTGATAATAAGGTTTTAATTCATCAAGTTGATTTCTTGTTTTACGAAGTTTAGATGTCGCAACTAATTCCATTGCTTTTGTAATCTTTTTAGTAGATTCAACGGATTTAATACGACGCTTAATTTCTTGCATTGATCCAGGCATTAGTTAGCCCCTTGAGTTTTTAAGAATTGATCAACATAAGCGCCTGTTGCTTCTTTCATCTTCGCTTCTAATTCATTTGAAATCACTTTTTGAGTTTCTATTTCAGTAATAAATTCAGGATGAGACATTTGAATATTTTCTACTAAACCATCCATAAATTCTTTTACTTTTTCTACAGCTATTTGTTTTGTATAACCATATTTTAATGCAAATAAAGTAATGACTTGTGTTGGCACACTACGTGGTGAGTATTGTGCTTGTTTTAATACTTCACGTACTTTTGCCCCATGATCCAATGTTGCTTTTGTAGCAGCATCTAAGTCAGAACCAAATTGTGCGAAAGCTTGCATTTCTGCATATTGAGCAAGTTCAAGTTTTAATGAACCAGATACTTGCTTCATCGCTTTAATTTGTGCAGTAGAACCTACACGTGATACAGATAATCCTGTATCTACAGCTGGTCTAAATCCAGAGTTGAACAATTCTTGTTGTAAGAAAATTTGTCCATCAGTAATTGAAATAACGTTTGTTGGAATATATGCTGAAATATCCCCAGCTTGTGTTTCAATGATTGGTAAAGCAGTAATTGATCCTCCACCATTTTCTTCATTTAAACGGCAAGCACGTTCAAGTAATCTTGAATGTAAATAGAATACATCCCCTGGATAAGCTTCACGTCCTGGTGGTCTTTTTAATAATAACGACATTGTACGATAAGCTACCGCATGTTTCGATAAATCATCATAAACGATTAAAACGTCTTTTCCTTCATCTAACCAATGTTCAGCAATTGCACATCCAGCATATGGTGCAATATATTGAATTGGTGCAAGTTCACTCGCTCCGGCAGAAACAACACATGTATAATCCATTGCTCCACCTTGACGTAATTTTTCAACAACTTGTGCAACTGTTGAGTTCTTTTGTCCAATAGCAACATAAACACAATAAATGTTTTGTCCTTTTTGGTTTAAAATTGTATCAATAGCAATTGCAGTTTTACCTGTTTGACGGTCACCGATAATTAACTCACGTTGACCTCTACCGATAGGAATGATTGCATCAATTGATGTGATCCCTGTTTGTAAAGGTTGATCAACTGATTTTCTTGTCATGACCCCACTAGCAACACGTTCGATTGGTTTAGTTTTACCAGTATTGATTTCACCTTGACCATCGATTGCTTGTCCTAATGGATTAACAACTCTTCCTAACATTTCATCCCCGACAGGGACTTCAATAATTCTTCCAGTACGTTTAACTTCGTCTCCTTCTTTAATCGTACTTTCAGATCCAAGTAGTACGGCTCCTACACTATCTTCATCTAAGTTCATGACCATTCCGTAAACATCATTTGGGAAAAGTAATAATTCACCTAACATGGCATTATCTAACCCATGAATAACACTTACACCATCACCAACAGTCACGACTGTTCCGACATCTTTTTGTTCAATGATATCGTCATAATGCTTAATTTGTTCTTTAATTAAAGCACTAATTTCATTTGGTCTAAGCCCCACTATTTCCACCTACTTTCTTAATAGTTCTTTTTTAAGCATTTCTACTTTATTTTTGATTGTTCCATCATAAATACGATTAGATATTTGAACTTTAATACCACCTAATAATGATGGATCAATAGATACTTTTAAAGTAACCTTTTTATTTTCTCTTTGACTGATTGCTTTTTCTATATCTTGAATTTGTTGATCAGTTAATTCATAAGGTGTATAGATTGTACCTTCTTCTATACCTAAATATTGATTTGATAAATTAATATAAGATTTAACAATATCATCAATATAACGAATTCTTCTTGATTGCACTAATAGTTTTAAGAAATTTAAAACATATTGATCAACATTCCCTTTAAATGATTGATCCAATAATTGAACCTTTTTATCATTTCCAATAAGAACGTGATTAAAGAATTGAACAATTTGAGGATCACTATCAAGAACCTCTCCAACTAATTTGATGTCATCAAGATATTGAGTGACTTTATTTTCTTCTTTCGCTAAATCAAATAAAGATTCAGCATATCTATCGCCAACAACACTCATTAGTTAACCACATCATCAACAAATTCTTCTACTAAGCCTTTGTTGATTTCTTCATTCATTTCTTTGTTCATGACTTTAGTTGCAACCTCAATAGCAACATCCACAATTTCTTGTTTCATATCTGCTTGAGCTTGTTTCTTTTCTGTTTCAATTTCTTTTTGTGCTTGTTCAATTTTAGCTCTTGCTTCTTCGTTTGCTTGGTCAATAATTTGTTGTTTCACTTTTTGACCATCATCTTTTGCTTGATCAAGAATTTCACGATATTTACTAGCTGCTTCACGTGCTTCTTTTTCAGCAGTTTGTAAATGAGCAGAAGCTTTTTCGTTCATTTCTTTTGCATCATTAATAGTAGATTCTATGTAATCTGCTCTTTTAGCAAAATATTCCATGACATTTTTCCATAAAAACTTCTTAAAAATAAGTAACAAAACTCCTGTAGATAATAATTGAACAATCAGTGTTGTAAGATTAGGGAATAATTTTCCTGCTATATCTGGCATCTTTATTCCTCCTTTGTCAGATTTTCAATTATTAATATACGAATAATAAGATTAAAGAAACTAATAAACCATAGATGGCAACTGTTTCTGATAAGGCAATCCCTAAGATCATCATAGTACGGATTTTACCTTCAGCTTCTGGGTTTCTACCAACAGCTTCTACGGCTTTACTAGCAGCAATCCCTTCACCAATCCCTGTTCCTAAACCTGCACATACAGCAAGACCTGCTGCAATAGCAATTAAACCTTTTACCATAATTTTTTTCCTCCTAAAAAATAGTTCATTTTTCATTTATATCTTAACTAGCAAGCTAGTAAAGAACTTAATCTGGATTTTCCATCATTATCAAGATAGATGATAATGTAACAAATACCAATGTTTGAATGCATCCTGCAAAGACATCAAAATAACAATGTAACCAAGGAGCAATCACTGGTCCTAAAAAGTTAAAGTTGATCAATAACCCTGAAATATAACCTGTTAATTGATAAACTAAATACATAAGGATCGATCCACTTAAAATATTCCCAAATAAACGCATTGATAACGAAATCAATGGCGAAAGAATACTTAATAAGTTTGTTGGTGGCCATACAGCACCCCAAATGTAGGATAATAATCCTTGTTTTTTGATTGCATTAAACTGAATTAAACAGAATGTAATTGTTGTTAATGCAAGAGTAATAGAATAATTTGAAGTTGGTGCTTCAAATCCTAATAATCCACTTAAGTTGGCAATGATCAAATATGCAAAGAGCATTGCAAAGTATGGATAATAGTTCTTTTCAAATTTCTTTGGCATGATACTTTTTAAATAGTCGTAAATCATTTTAACACCTGTTTCAACAACTAAAACAACACCTTTAGGTCTTGCTGTTGGATCAGCAGCTGCAAATTTCTTTCCGGCATAAATAAAGAAGATAGCCATCACCACCATAATAATCAATGAAAAGATTAATTCTACTTGTAAAGAATCTAAGAAGTTACTCACCCTTTCACCCCCTTCATTTGATAACTTACAATATATATGGTTATTTTAATGACCATATATCCAAAAAGAACACCGATAAGATTAAACCATTTTGGAATAAAAATAGCAATTAAAAAACCAATCGCATAAATTGCAAGTTTGATGATATTTAATAAGATAATTAAACTTGTGGATTTTTTTAAGTTTAATATCATATCAGACGTGATAATGATAACATAAAAAATTGCAAGATTAAATAAATATCCAAGCAAAAAACCTAGCGGATAACTGATAGATTTCATCACTAAACCAACAATTGAAAAAATGATAAAACCTATTAAAAAAATAAAAAACGATTTCTTAAAAACTAACTTTTCATTCATGATTTTCCACCTTTTAATAATGTTCTCATCACTTCTATAAACGCTAAAACAAGAAATACTAGCGTCATAAAAGGTTTGGTTAGTAATATACTATCCAAATATAAACCCAATATGACACCAGCTATTAAAGTTCCAAATATTTTTCCTGATAACGTCAATGCATAAAGCAAATCTTTAAAAAGTTTCTCTTTATTATTCATTTGTTCCAAACAAACGATCTCCGGCATCTCCAAGTCCAGGAACAATATAACCATGCTCATTTAATTTTTCATCTAATGCTGCAAGTGTAATATCAACATCAGGATGTGCTTCTTGAATCGCTTTAACTCCTTCAGGAGCTCCTACAAGACATACAAGTTTGATTTTTTTAGCTCCTCTTTGTTTAATATTTTCAATTGCCATATTAGCACTTCCACCAGTTGCTAGCATTGGATCTAAAACAATAACTAAAGCATCTTCTAGACCTTTTGGAAATTTAGCATAATATTCACGTGGAATTAAAGTTTCTTCATCTCTTTCCATTCCAATATGTCCAACTTTAGCTGTTGGAATAATATCTCTAAAACCATCAACCAAACCAATTCCTGCACGTAAAATAGGTGCTAAGATAATTTGTTGATCCATTTCTTTTCCCACCATTGGACAAACAGGTGTTTCAATTGCTTTATCTTTTAATGAAACATTGCGTGTGACTTCAAATGCCATTAATTTAGCAATTTCATCTAAATTTTGTTTAAAGATATAAGTTGAAGTATTTTTATCACGCATAATCGTTAATTTATGTTGAATTAAAGCATGATCTAATATTGTTACTGACATAATTGCCTCCTAGATATATTTAATATTTGAATACATTGTGACCTTTTCAGTAAGTTTAGCTACTCGTTTTAAACATTCTTCTTTAATTTCATCTGTTTCTTCATTTTTTAAACGATATGCAATAATTCTAGCAACTTCTTCAAAGTCTTCTTCTTTGAATCCTTTTGTTGTCATTGCTGGTGTTCCAATACGAATTCCTGAAGCTTTAAATGGTTTTTCTGTATCAAAAGGAATTGCATTTTTATTAGCTGTAATATTGATTTCATCAAGTAAACGTTGTGCTTTTTTACCAGAAATACCACAGCTTGCTTTAACATCGACAAGTAATAAGTGGTTATCTGTTCCTCCAGCAACAAGTCTGAAGCCTTCTTCTTTAAAGACTTTTTCCATTGCTTTAGCATTTTTAATAATTTGTTTTGCATAGTCTTTAAATTCAGGTTGTTGTACTTCATAGAAACATTGTGCTTTAGCAGCAATAATATGCATTAATGGTCCACCTTGCATACCTGGGAAAACTGCGCGATCAATATCTGCAGCAAATTCTTTTTTACACATGATGACACCACCACGAGGTCCTCTTAATGTTTTATGTGTTGTTGTTGTCACAATGTCAGCATATGGGAATGGTGATGGATGAACACCTGCTGCTACAAGTCCAGCAATATGTGCCATATCTACCATAAATAATGCGCCATTGTCATGAGCTACTTTAGCCATATATTCAAAATCAATAATTCTACTATAAGCACTTGCTCCAGCAACAACTAATTTTGGTTTGATTTCTTCTACTTGTTTTTTATAAGCTTCATAATCAATTGTTTCTGTTTCTTTTGAAACACCATAGCTATAAAATTCATAATTAATTCCTGAAAAGTTCAATGGATGTCCATGTGTTAAATGTCCCCCATCAGCAAGTGACATACCTAACACTTTATCTCCATGTTGTAATAAAGCTAAATAAACTGCAGTATTAGCTTGTGCCCCACTATGTGGTTGAACATTAGCATGTTCTGCCCCATAGATTTCACAAATTCTTTGTCTTGCAAGTTCTTCAACTTCATCAACAAATTGACATCCCCCATAATATCTTTTACCTGGATATCCTTCAGCATATTTATTTGTAAGAACTGATCCAGCTAATTGTAATACTTCTTCAGAAACAAAGTTTTCTGAAGCAATCAATTCAATGTTATTTCTTTGTCTATTTAATTCTCTTTCAACACTTTCAAATAATTGTGTATCTTTCATAATCTATTACTCCTTTTCTAAAGCCATCATTTTTTGAATTCTAGCATCATGTCTTCCGCCTTCATATTCGCTTTCAAGCCATGCATGTAAGATTTCTAAAGCTAAGCCTTCCCCTATAACACGTTGCCCCATTGCTAACATGTTTGAATCATTATGTTGACGTGTTGCTTTTGCACTAAATACGTCATGACATAACGAACAACGAATTCCGTTTACTTTATTGGCAGTAATACTTACACCAATTCCAGTTCCACATACGACAACCCCCTTGTCGCACGTTCCATCAGCAACTGCTTTTGCTGCTTTAGAAGCATAATCTGGGTAATCACAGCTTTCTTCTGTGTATGTACCAAAATCTACAACTTCATAACCATTTTTTTCTAAATCTTCTTTTAATACATTTTTTAATCTGAGACCACCATGGTCACATGCCATTGCAATTTTCACTTCAATACCTCCCTGATTTTTTCTTCACTAATACAACCTTGACGTAATATTGTTACATCATCATCAATTTTTACCACCGTACTTGCTAGAGTATTTTGACATTTTCCTTTGACGATCATCTTTAGTTTCCCATTAAATTCATGATACACATCTAAATCATTTAAAAGTGTCTCTTGACCTGAAATATTAGCACTTGTTACTAACATTGGTCCTACTCTTTTCAATAATTCTAATACAAATGGATCATCAGGTATTCGTATACCTATTGTTTCTAATCCAGCTGTAAAATCATCCGATAAAATTGATTTCTTTTTTAAAACAAGGGTTATCATTCCCGGCATAAATTCATCAATCAATTTTTGAGCATTCGCACTTACATAAGCATATTTTTCTATATCTCGAGGATCATAAATCATCAAAGATACTGCTTTACTATGACTTCTATGTTTAATTTCATAGATTTTCTCAAGTGCCGAAAGATTTCCAAATTTCACACCTAAACCAAAAACAGTCTCGGTAGGAAAAGCCACAACCTCATCTTGCTTTAATAATTCAACAACCTCGTTTATGTTCTTTTTTTCTACCAAAACTGTTTCCATGATTCCACCTCATTTTGTGATATTATACTATTTTATCAATTAAAATGATACCCTTATCCCTTGATATTTATCTCTTTCAATAGAATATTTAGCATATTTCTTAACGATTTTCCCACTATTTCTTTAATTTTCCCTAAACAAGCAAAAACCAACCTATTTTATATAAAATAACAGTGAAATCTCTATACAAATAAAATTTAAAAAAAGATATTTCACTACCGACACACAGAAAATAAAAAATCTGAGATCATATCTTAAAAACACATTTCGCGTTCTCAGTTTAATATAGAGATTTTACTTGTGTTTAGAAAGGAGGCATTTAAAAAGCAACTCTGTTTAATGAGAGTTGTTTTTTATTTAAACCAAAAATGAACAAAAAAGTAATCACCTATGCTGACAAGTTTGTGATTACTTTTTAATAAATTTTGAAATAAACCATCATAGCAATGAATCTATTTGATAGCTCTTTTCATATATATTACATTTTATTTCATCTTTAAAGACAATTCTATTTTTGATTATCTTTTAACCTATATTTTCTATTTGTGTTTGTACCAATAGCTTCAATTGTTTTCATTTCTGATAATATTTTTCTTGTTCTAGCAGAACTAAGATTTAGATATTCAGCAATATCATTTGTTTTGGATTCACCATTTTCTTTAAGATAATTTTCAATTTTTACCATGTTTTCTATTGTTTTATTTCTAATCGTACTTCCTTCGCTTGTTTTCTTCGCTTGTTTTCTTCGCTTGTTTTCTTCGCTTGTTTTCTTCGCTTGTTTTCTT
>UQVG01000060.1 GCA_900544435.1 uncultured Erysipelotrichaceae bacterium
ATAAGGTTTTAATTTTTTATTAGCATATTTATTCATTTGAGTTGTTAACAAATCTAAAGCTATCAAAGCTTGATATTCTTGATTCATTGACATCACCTCTGACTTTTTTAATTATAATAGCGCTTACATTTAAATACAATAAAAATATGTCGGATTCGACATATTTTTAGCAAAATTGGATAAGACTTGTTTATTTTAACATGTTATCCCTTACATTTCATATTTTTTCATAAAATAAAAAAATATTATTTCTAACACTAAACATATAGCCCTGTTATTTACTAACAGGGCTATAACCTCTACAAAATTTCTCCAGTTCCACCTAAATAATAAGTCACAACTGTAATCAATTCTTTAGCAACATCTTCTACATATTTATCTGTTGTTTCTAGATTTCCTTGAACAATAAAGAAAACATCTTTACTTTCTTCTGTCACTTTAGTTTTATCTACTTGTCTGATTTCACTATAACAAATAACATCATTTGCATCATCGATATAACTATAGATACCTGCTTTAACTTCTTTTGCCTCAACGCTACCAAGAGGAATATAGTTTTCATTTCCTTGAGTCAGTCTTAAAGAAATATTTCCTTCTGTTTTATCTAAATCATGAGCTCCTAAAGCCAATTTAGTATCCATAGAAATTAAATTATAAATATCTACTAATGGATTAATACGATGAAATTCTTGTTTTTTTAATAAGTTTTTTAAAAGATTTTCACTTGCAGGTAGATTTTTTCTTTTTGGAATACCTACTGCTTTATGTAAATCATAAAAACTTTGAATCACTTTATTTTCTTTTAAAGAATCTAAAGTATTATTTTCTAAAAGACGTTTTACATGAACATCTATATAATCATTTAAAGAGGAAGAATACACAGTATTATTAATTCCTTGTATTCTAACTCCTTTGATTTTAACCCCTATATCAAGTACTTCTGATTGTACTTTAAACTCAAATTTTCGATTCATCCCCTATTCTCCTTTTAAAAAAGGGAAAATAATTTCCCTAATCTTGAATTAAAGGTGTTGATAAATAACGATCTCCACCATCTGGTAATAAGACTACAATTGTCTTCCCTGCATTTTCTTCTCTCTTGGCTAGTTCTTTAGCTGCATATAATGCTGCCCCTGATGATATCCCTACTAGAATTCCTTCTGTCTTTGCCATTTCTTTCCCTGTCGCAAATGCATCTTCATTTTCTACTGTAATGATTTCATCATAGATCTTTGTATCCAATGTCTCTGGTACAAATCCTGCCCCGATTCCTTGTATCTTATGTGCTCCTCCTTTTCCTGTTGATAGTACTGGTGAGCTTGCTGGTTCTACTGCAACTACTTTTACTTCTGGTTTCTTTTCTTTCAAGTATTTCCCTATCCCTGAAATTGTTCCTCCTGTTCCTACTCCGGCTACGAAGATATCTACTTTCCCTTCTGTTTGTTCATAGATTTCTGGACCTGTTGTTTTATAGTGTGCTGTTGGATTCGCTGGATTTTCAAACTGTCCTGGAATGAAGCTGTTTTCGATTTGTGAGGCCAATTCTTTTGCTTTGGCGATTGCTCCCTTCATTCCTTCACTTCCTGGTGTAAGAACCAATTCAGCTCCATATGCCTTCATAAGATTTCTTCTTTCTACTGACATTGTTTCTGGCATTGTAATAATGATCTTTAGATTCAATGCTGTTGCTACGGCTGATAGTCCAATTCCTGTATTTCCACTTGTTGGTTCAATCAATGTTGTATTTTCATTGATCAATCCTTTTTCTAGTGCATCTAGGATCATTTCTTTTGCAATTCTGTCTTTGACTGATCCTGCGGGATTGAAATATTCTAGTTTTGCTAGAACATCTGCTTTCAATTCATCTTTCTTGATTAAGTTGTTTACTCTTACTAGTGGTGTATTTCCCACTAAGTCTAAAAAACTGTTTTTTACTTTGCTCATTTTTATATTTCTCCTTATTCCTATAGTTTTACTATGATTTAAGGATATACCTATTTACTTTAAGTGTCAACCAATATGATAATAAAAAAAGACCAACAAATGTTGGTCATGATTTATTAAGCATTTAAAGCTTTTTTAGCTGTTTCAACGATAGCTGTGAAACCTTCTGGATCGCAAATAGCGATTTCAGATAACATTTTTCTGTTGATTTCAACGTTAGCTAATTTTAAACCGTGCATTAATTTAGAATATGAGATATCATTCATTCTAGCTGCAGCGTTAATACGTGCAATCCATAATTTTCTCATATTTCTTTTTAAGTTTCTTCTATCTCTATAAGCATATGCCATTGAGTGCATTACTTGTTCATGAGCAGTTTTATATAATTTATGTTTAGCTCCAAAATATCCTTTGGCTAATTTAATAACTTTTTTTCTTCTATGTCTAGTTGTATATCCACCTTTAACTCTTGCCATTGTGTATTCCTCCTGTATTTATTTTTAACTAAAATTATTTAGGTAATCTTGATTTAATTCTCTTATAATCTGAAGCACTTACTACTGTAGCTTTTGCTAAGTGTTTCTTTTGTTTATGAGTTTTATTGTGTGATAAGTGTGAAATGTAAGCATGGCTACGTTTTAATTTTCCACTACCTGTTCTTTTTAAACGTTTTTTTAATCCGCTATGTGTTTTAATTTTTGGCATAATTGTTTCCTCCATTAATTATTTTTTCTTTTTTGGTGCTAATATAGCTGTTAAAGTACGTCCTTCTAATTTTGCTGGTTTTTCAATTTGACCAACTTCTGCACATTCTTCAACAAAGTCATCAATAACTTTTTTACCCAAATCAACGTGTGCAAGTTGTCTACCTCTAAATCTGATTGCAACTTTAACTTTGTTTCCTTCTTCTAACCATTTTAATGTTCTTTTTAATTTAACATTTTTATCATGAGTATCAATAGTTACTGATAATTGAGTTTCCTTTAAAGTTACCACTTTAGAGTTTTTCTTCATTTCTCTTGCTTTCTTTTGTTGTTCAAAACGATATTTACCAAAGTCCATAATACGACAAACTGGTGGTTTTGCATTAGGTGCAACACAAACTAAATCTAAATTTGCATCATAAGCAATATCCAACGCTTCTCTACTACTTTTTACTCCTAATTGATCACCGTTTTGATCAATAACCAATACTTCCTTAAAACGAACTCTTTCGTTTACTAAATCATCAGGTTGTTTTGGTTTTCTGTTATCAAATCTGCTAATAAAAGCCACCTCCAATTATTATAGTTGAAATAAAAAGTGAGCACACTGAGTACCCACCATTGACATTAAGATTAAATCTTAGTGACATTTGCCTATCGACAAAATCAATCAGGCGAGAAGTAGGCACTTCTTCTTTCCACTACTTTTTATTGCACGTAGATATTACCATTATATGCTATTCATGTCAATAAAATTATTGATTATTTCAATACTTTTTTTCATTAAATTTAAATTTATGTTATTCAATCAGAATTTGTCATAATTTGGATATTTTTTATAATATTCCTGATATAAATTTAACCCCCTAAATTTATAAACTTTAAGTATTTTATTTTGGATTTAATACTGTTTCTAATTGATATTCATCATTGACTTTATTGACAATAATTGCACTGGCATTTTGTGGAAAATCAAGTTTTTGACTTTTTAACAATGTTTTAATAAATGCATATAAAGAACAACCATGACCAACCATTAAAATAGTATCATCTTTTTGAAATTTCTTTTCTATTTCATCTAATAAATCAAAGTGTCTTTGGATTACATCTTCAACATTTTCACCTTCATATCCACTATAATCCATTTGTAAATCATTCAACCAATCTGAAGATTCTAAATGTAGTTTATCTACAAATAAACAAGGTAAACCTTCTAAAAGACCAAAGTTCACTTCTTTTAAACGTTTATCTTCATTTAATAAAACAGTATGATTTTTTAAAATCATTTGTGCTGTATGTTTTGCTCGTAATATTGGAGAAGTATAAGCAGCATCTATTGTATAATCTTTTAACTGTTCTGCCATATTCTCTATTTCTTTTATCCCTTGTTTAGTAAGCGGTGAAGCACACCACCCTTGTTTAAGTTGTATTTCATTAAAATGTGTCTTTCCATGTCTAACAAATATGTATTTCATAAATATCTCCTTATACTGGGTATTATATATAAAATAAGCAGAAAAAAAAGAATTTAATTTCTAAATTTGAAATCAAATTCTTTTTTAATATTAAACACGTACTTTTTTCAAGAATACAAACATACCTAACGCTAATAAAGAAGACATCATAACGCCAGCAATTGAAGTATTATCTCCAGTTTTTACACTGTTTGTTTTTTGAGTATTTGATGGATTTGTTGTAGTAGTTGTTTGTTCTTCTTTTAATCCATTTTTAGCATTTTCTAAAGCTGTATAGCTTTGATTTACTTCTTCTTGAGTTGCATTTTCATTAACTAAAACATCTTTAGCTGTTTTTAACGCATCTTGTAATACTTGATAAGAATCTTTTGTATAGTTTCCTTTTTCAATTTTTGATACTTGATCATATAAATCTTTTAATTGTGTTTTATCAGCTTTTTTAACTAATTGATTTTTAGCATCTTCTAATGTTTGTTTAGCTGCTTTTAAATCTTTGTATTGTGCATCTTCTTGTTGTAAAACATTTTTAGCGTTTTCTAAAGCTGTTTGATAAGTACTATAACTATTTGGTGTATATTGTTTTTCTTCAACTGTTTCATTAATTAATGTATTTAATTCATCTTTTAATGAATTTGTTTCTGATAACACAAATTCATCAATATTTTTTTGAGTAGTATCAATTTCAGCTTTTAAATCACCATAAGTGACTTTAATATCTGTAGCAGGATTTCTTAATGTATATGGTTCTGTTTTAGCAGTTCCTTCACATAAAGCATCTAAAATTGTTAACATACCATCTAAATATTGTTCATCTAATTCACCTGGAGATAATTCATTTCCACTCCAAAATTGTTGCCATCTATGTCCTGCTAAAATATGAGGATGATCCATTGATTTGACAACTTCTTTTAATTCAATAACTTCTTTTTTATAATCAGCAAGACAATCATCAATATTATCCCATACTAACCATACAAATCCAGAACCAATACCATCACCTGTAAAGATAACATTTTTTTCTTTATTAATAATCGCAATTGATCCATTTGTATGACCTTTTAATGATTGAGTTTCATAAGTATAATTTCCACTTGTAAAACTTTCACCAGCTTTAATTGGTTGTACTTTATCACCATATTTTCCTAAAGCAGTTTTAGCGTATAAAACATTATATTGATTATCGATATTATCACATTCTTCAATATAAATCTTATTTAAATGAATATTATTTGTAATTGTATTTGACCATAATAAACCTAAATGATCATAATGCCCATGTGTAAAGACAACATCAACATTTTTACCACTACACATTGCTTCAACAATAATTTGTGCATCTTCACTTAATGTTTGATTATTCCAAATTGGATTTCCACCATCAACAACTAAAACACTGTCTCCTTCATCTACAAAATAAATACTTGAAGGATTGTTCATATTACCATTTTCATCAGTAGCCCCACCTGGTAAAGATTTAATACCTTCATCCATATGGTAAACACCATTCGTAATTTCTTCTACTTTATATTTTCCTACCTCAGCATATCCTTCCTTTTTTAATTCATTTAAAAAATCTGTACTTTCTTGACTTAAGTTTCTTGATGTTGTTTCTTCAGCAAATACTAAACTTAAATTCATTGAAAAAACAGTCATCAAAGATAATAGCATCATCAATATTTTTTTCATCTTTCTTCCCTCCTGATTTAAGATTATCACTCATTCTAAGCGCTTTCAATTATTTGGTTTTAACATAGTTTCACTTATTAACCTTCACTTTTTTTATTAAAAAAGGGTTCAAAAAATGAACCCTACTTCATTAATAAATATATATTTTCAATAAATTGACATAGTTTTTCTACTTTTTTACTATATGGTAAAGCTTGAGAAATATGAAAAGTTTGATTTTCATCATAATAGGTATCATCTTTTTCTCCAACATAAATATATTGATTTGTGTTTGATTTTATTAAATTCATATAATTATAAAAATCACAATATGGATCAGCCACTATTTTTCTAATATTCATATCTAAAGAAACTAAAATAACAAGTGTCTCACTATCAATCAAAGTAACCATTTCATCTTCTAAAGAATCATTATTTCCTGTATATATTCTTACCTGATAATCAATATTTAAAGTTTTAAAAAAACTCTTATAAATCAATAAACTCGATACCGAAAAAGCATTTCCTACAACTAAAATTGATTTAACTTTTTGTAAATCATTGATATGTATAACTTCAATATTCTCATTAATATTATTTTCTAAATTTTCACTTATCAATTGATACTGTATATCTAAAAATCCATTATATCCTATATCCTTTATAAATCTTGTAATCGTTGATTTAGAAATATGTGTTTCATTGATCATATCTTTTAATTTAAGGTTTTCTAAATCATCTAAATGATCTATAAAATACTTAGCTATGATATATTCATAACTTGATAATTTGGATGATGCAAGAATAAAATACAACTTACTTATCAACATAATATTTACAATAATAACAATAAGAAATATTTTCAAAATAATAATTAACAATTAAATTTTGTAGTGCATCATCTACATAATCGGGTATTTTCAATAATAGATTTGTATCATAAAATTTTTGATAACCAACCATCACTAAATCATGTTGTTTTAAATTATCTTGAATTGAATGGGACATTAATTTTGTAATATTTCCTGATAAAGAAAACAGAATATTTAAATTTTGATTATCTAATGAATTGAAATGATTTTCATACATAGAATTTTGGACAACTAATTTATCCATTGTAATCATATCTCCTTGAAATCTTAATAAACAGCTCATGCTTTCATCAGAACCTTGAATAATAATTCTATTAGCTTGGTGGATTTTTTGACATAATTGATCCATTTGATCTTGATTAAAGATTTCTTCATAATCTTCAGCTGTTAAAACAGGTTTTAAACATTGTTTTATTTGATCTATTTTATTATTTTTATAGCGTTCTTTAAATTGATAAAATCTTACATCATAATGTTTAGACAGTATTTTTTTAGCGATAGATAATTTATTAAAACCAAACTTTTTAAAAAATTGCATAAGTGTATAAGTTGATACATAACAAGCATCTGCCATATCTTGCAATTTCATATTTTCTATTTCTTTTATATGTGTTAATAAAAAATATGCAATTACAAAATTGGTATCTTTGTTTTCAGTATTATTAATTATTTTAAACAATGCGGTCATAAAGTTATTCAATATCATCATCCCCGTTCATGTGTATATTTTAATTAATATATTATTTAAATTCAATAAAAAACAGGTCAAGTTGACCTGCTATGATTTTAAGATTGGTTTTAATGCTTTATAAATAGCAAGTGAGACAATTGCACCTAGAATAGCTTCTAAAATACCATTCGTAGAAACAACGCCTAATAAAACAGCTACTAACGTAGAGTATTGAACTCCTACGGCACTTGCATACGCTTCACCAAAGAATACATAAATTCCTGATAAAACAAGCACTGTGTTTGTAATAGCTCCTGTTAAAGCACCTAAAACAACACCTAAATTTTCATGACCCTTCTTTTTTATAATTTCAAAAACGAGTCCAGCTAAATAGCCAAGTAAAATTCTTGGAATAAAAGCAATCAAGAGACTTTTATAATTTCCTGACATTGTGCCTATTGTCACAAACGGTGAGAAACAAAAAGATGTAATTCCTGGTTGAATTGTTGCTTTGATTAAACTTGTTAATCCAAAAACAAATCCTAACTCAGCTCCTGCTTTTTTTCCTAATACGATTCCTGCAATAATAACTGGAATGTGCATTGTTGTGGCATTTAGTGGTCCAATTGGAATATATCCAAGAGGTGTCACAACAAGAATGATTTCAATCGCTAAAAATAAAGCCATTGAAGTCATGTACTGTGTCTTTTTCGACTTCATATAATCCTCCTACTGTCGCTCATAAAGATGCAACGTTTTTATGGTATTCGCTATTTCGAATGTCTTAATAAAAGTCTTAACGATCTCTTTTAATATCAAAATATACGAACAAGAAAATTATATGCTTTTTTGACTATTTTTTCAAATCTTGATAAGCAAGCAAACCATATCCACTTTTAGCTTTTTTAATAGCTCTTTGAATACACATAGAAATAACTTCTACCGCTAAAATACCTACAGCATCCACCATTCCATCTATTTCATTTGTACTTAATACAAAAATTGTATCACCATCACTCATCGTATGAACTGGATCTATACTTTTAGCGTAGCCATTATGGCTAATACCAGCAATTTTTGTACATTGTGCTTTCGTAAGTTTTACATTTGTAACAAGACAAGCAATCGTTGTATTTCCATCTGGTAATTTTCTAAGTTGATCCATTTGATCTAAAATAATTTGACTAGCCAAAACACATTTTCCATCAATATTAACACCTGCCAATATTTCTTGCGTTTTATAATCAATGACATTTCCACAAGCATTCACAGCAACAATACCTGCTACTTGAATATTTCCAACTTGCATACCATATGTTCCAACGCCACCTTTCATGGCATGTTCAAATCCTAAAAGTTTACCAACACTCGCACCACAACCAGCACCATAATTTCCTTCTTTAATCAAATCATTTTCACTATCTTGACAAGCCTTATACCCCATTTCTTTATCTGGCCTTATATGGGGATTTCCTACCGATAAATCAAATAATGAAGCACCACATACAATTGGCACTCTCGCCACAGACATATCAAAACCAACACCATGTTCTTCAAGATATTGCATAGCACCACTGGCTGCATCTAAACCAAAAGCACTTCCTCCACTTAACATAACAGCATGAATTTGTTGCACCATATTGATTGGATTCAATAAATCTGTTTCTCTTGTAGCAGGACCTCCACCACGAACATCTACTCCAGCTGTCGCTCCATTTTCTACAATAACAACACTGCATCCTGTAGCAGCTTCTTGATCTTCACATTGTCCTACTTTTACACCTTTAATATCTGTTAATTTTATTTCTTTCATATTCTTTTCCTCTTTTTCTTATTGTACTAAAAAAAGAAGAAAATTTATACTTCCTTCATTTTTTTAATCAATATTAAATAATAAACAACAATAAATGTTGAGGCAAGCACCCACGCTAAAGCATTTGAAAAACAAACTGCTATATATCCAAATAATGGAACAATAAATAATCCTGTCACTGCTCTTGCTATCATTTCTAAAATAGCTGCTAATAATGATATTCTAGCATACCCCATTCCTTGTAAAGAAAAACGAACAGTATGTATTAAACCTTGTGCCCAAAAAAATAAAGCATTGATTACTAAATATTGCTTTGTTAATTGAATAAGTTGTAAAGCATCTTTATCTATAAAAATAGAAACAATTTGATTTCTAAAGAAATATATAAATAAACTACTTACAAAACAATAAATCATTGCCATTATAACGCCAGCACGAACACCTTGTTTAACACGCGTTATTTTATTTGCACCTATATTTTGACCACAATAAACCGTTAAAGAAGTCCCTATAGCAGCTGTTACTGACTGTAATATTTGCCAAATTCTTTCACTTGCAGTGACACTTGCAACATAAACAGATCCCAAAGCATTTACTGAACTTTGAAGCAATAAACTTCCTATTCCACAAATAGACATTTGAAGTCCCATAGGAATTCCATCTTTTAATAATTCAATGATGCATGTTTTATTTATTTTCACATCATCTTTTGTTAAATGTATAAAAGTATATTGTTTATACATAATTACTAAACATCCTATTGCTGATAAAGCTTCACTAAGTACAGTTGCAAGAGCTGCTCCAAAAACACCTAAATGTAAAATCATAATAAATATTAAATCTAATCCCACATTTAAAAGAGAACATCCTATTAATATATATAAAGGTGTTTTAACATCACCTAAGGATCTCATAATACCTGATAATGTATTATAGGCAAACTGTGTTGGTATTCCTAAGAAAATAACAAGCATGTAAATATATGCCATAGAAAATATATCCTTTGGTGTATTTGTAACTATTAAAATTGTTTGTGTTAAACAAACAGATATAACAGTAATCACAATTGCAAAAAACAAATAGACCCAAATAATATTTCCTAAATATTTTTTTAATTTCTTTTCATCTCCAGAACCAAATATTTGCGCAATTGGAATAGAAAAACCACTTGCCATCCCATTACAAAAACCTAATATTAAAAAATTAACAGAATTTAAACATCCCGTAGCTGCTAATGCCTTTTGTCCTAATGTTTTAGAGACAATAACTGTATCAACAGTTGTATAAATTTGTTGAAAAAATAATCCTAATA
>UQVG01000061.1 GCA_900544435.1 uncultured Erysipelotrichaceae bacterium
GTTGCCCCCTAAAGTAGACCCCCAAAGTTGAGGCCCCTAAATTATTTGAATAGCCTAGAAATCAAGGCAATGCCTTGATTTTTGTCTATTTCAATAGATTTGATTATTGTAATCTTGGTTATGAAGATATATAATCAAAAAAAATATTTCAAATATACAAGGAGGATACAAAATGTATAAAATAAGTGATTTATATGATTTAAGTCATAGTCAAGCTGGTTCATATTTATCAAAATATGAATATCCTTGGGAAGCTTTAAAAGGAATTAAGGATTTTATAATTGAATTAGGACAAAATCTAGGTGATGATTATCAAGAAATCAAGGAACATGTTTGGGTGCATAAAGATGCTACAGTGTTTGACAGTGCTTATATTGGAGCACCTTGTATTATTGGTGCTGGAACAGAAGTAAGACATTGTGCATTTATTAGAGGAAGTGCTCTTGTTGGGAAAGACTGTGTTATTGGAAATTCAGTTGAATTAAAAAATGTTATTATTTTCGATAATGTTCAAGTACCTCATTATAATTATGTAGGTGATTCTATTTTAGGATATAAATCTCATATGGGAGCTGGATCTATTACAAGTAATGTTAAAAGCGATAAAACACTCGTTGTTGTAAAAGATAGATTTAATCATCAAGAAATTGAAACTGGGTTAAAGAAAATGGGAGCTATGCTTGGAGATTATGTTGAAGTAGGATGTAATAGTGTTTTAAATCCAGGAACTGTTATTGGAAAACATAGTAACATTTATCCTCTTTCAAGAGTAAGAGGTGTTGTACCTACACATTCTATTTTTAAAGATATTGATCATATTGTTGAAAAAAAATAATTTAATTTTGGACAAGATTATTTAATAATCTTGTCTTTTTTATGTAAAAGAGTATTTATATTGACAATATTGATGAAAGAGAATATTATATAAATAGGAATTATTCCTAACAAGGAATAGAAAAGGAGATATAATATGGCTAATAAATATGCAGGAACACAAACAGAAAAAAATTTAATGGAAGCTTTTGCAGGAGAATCACAAGCAAGAAATAAATATACATATTTTGCTTCAAAAGCTAAAAAAGATGGTTTTGAACAAATCTCATCATTATTTTTAAAAACAGCAGATAATGAAAAAGAACATGCTAAAATGTGGTTTAAAGAATTAAATGGAATTGGAAGTACTGCTGAAAACTTAGCTGCAGCAGCTGAAGGTGAAAACTATGAATGGACAGATATGTATGAAGGTTTTGCGAGAACTGCTGAAGAAGAAGGTTTCCCAGAACTAGCTGAAAAATTCCGTTTAGTTGGAGAAATTGAAAAGAAACACGAAGAACGTTATAGAGCTTTACTACATAATGTAGAAATGCAAGAAGTCTTTGCTAAAAGTGAAGTCAAAGTTTGGGAATGTCGAAACTGTGGACATATCGTTGTTGGTGAAAAAGCACCTGATGTTTGTCCAGTATGTAATCATCCACAAGCATACTTTGAAGTTCATGCAGAAAATTATTAATAGAAAAAGATGCTACGGCATCTTTTTTTGTATTGTTTTATAAATGTTTAGATTATTATATTTTTTTAGTATTTTTGTGGATATCTTCATATAATGAAAGTTGTCAAAGGGAGGAAGATAAAAATGAAGAAATATTATAAATATGTATTATCTTTAGGACATTTATGTTCAGATATTAATCAAAGTATTTTATCAGCTGTATTGCCATTTTTAATTGCAACTTATCATTATGATTATACAACTGCTGCCATGTTAGTAACGGTATCAAATGTTTTTGGTTCTTTTGTTCAACCATTTATTGGTATGTTATCAGATAAAAAGAATAAACCTTTCTATATGATATTAGGTGTTTTACTTGCTTCAGGAGGAATGGCTGTTACAGGTTTTATTTCAAATTTCTTTGGATTATGTATAGCAGTGATTATTAGTGGAATCGGGGTTGCCATGTTTCATCCTCAAGCTGCTAAACTTGTCAATAGTGTTTCTAATAAAAATGCTAAGGGAAAGGGAATGAGTATTTTTTCTTTTGGAGGTAAGATTGGATTTACATTAGGACCTGTTTATACAGCGTTTTTAATGAATTTGTTTGGAATGAAAGGAACAATACTTTTCTTGATACCAGGTATTGTTTTTGGAATTGTTTGTTCTTTCTTTAATAAGGATTTTGAAAATTTAGATATTTTAGAAGTTAAAAAGAAAGAAGAAGTCAAAGGTGATGGAAAAGATGATTGGAGTGGTTTTATAAAATTATGTGGTGTTGTTTTTAGTCGTTCGATTCTTACAAATGGACTTTCCACATTTTTAGCACTTTATTTTATTCAACAATTCTCTAGATCAAATTCATTTGCTAGTTTAATATTAAGTTTCTTTTATGGAATGGGAGCAATTGCAACTCTTTTAGGTGGAAGTATTGCTGATCGTTATGGACATCGAAAGATGGTACGTCTTAGTTTTTGTATCTTTTTACCAGCACTTTTTATCTTTACCAATACTTCTAATTTTATTATTGCTTTAGTTATGCTAGTTCTTATGTCATGTGGAGAAAGTTTTTCATATAGTCCAATGGTTGTTTTGGGACAAAAATATTTACCAAATCATACAGGTTTTGCTTCTGGTATTACTTTAGGATTAGCAGTAAGTGTAGGGGCTGTTTTATGTCCAGCTCTTGGCTATGTTTCAGATGCTTATGGTTTAAATTATGCATTTATCATTATGACAATTGTTTGTGCAATCGCCCTTGTTTGTTCAATGATTTTACCAAATGTGGAGGAAGAATAATATGGGTATTATTTGAAGTAACGATTAAAGAAGGGATTAAATAAATCTGTTAGAAAGATGAAGAAAGTATTGAAAAGTGGCTTAATCAAGTCGCTCATCGCATTTATGGAGAAAACAAGTATCAAATAGAGATGAAGCTTAAAAAGATTCTAATGAATTTTTTAAATAAATAGATTAAAATAAAGGAAAAGAGGTGATTGGATGCAAGAATATAATTCTTATGATTTATTTGTAAAAAATCCACGTATTCATACCAATTTTCCTTTTCTAGCATTAGATTGTAATAATAAGAAAACCATTCCACCTCGCATGCGTTTTCAAGAAATGCATTGGCATGAAGATATTCAAATTACTTATGTTTTAGAAGGAATTATTAAAATTATTTCACTTGGAAAAACAATAGAAGTTCATCAAGGAGAAGCTGTATTTATTTCAAAAAAAGTCCTTCATCAATTTATAGAAGTAGAAACAGCCCATTATCGTTCTTTTCTATTTCCAGAAAGTTTTATTAATTTTTATGAACATAGTCCTATGGAAAAAGAAATTGAACAAATGAGTATTGGAATTTGTCTTTTAAAACAAAAAGAAGTAATTGATATTATTAAAAATATCAATCATGTAACTTTTGAATTTTATCAAGGTAAACATAAAGAATACTATCTTGCAACACAACTTGTTCAATTTATGTATTATCTTTTATTACAATCAGATCAAGAAGATAATACTTTACAAGATTACCATCATAGCTTACAAAAATGTCTAGCTTTTATTCATTTACATTACCAAGAAAATATTTTTCTTGAAGAAATTGCATCTTATGGAAATATGAGTGTAGGACATTGTGGAAGATTATTCATGCAAGTTCTTCAAACAACACCTTATGAATATTTAATTAATTATCGTATAAAAAAAAGCTTAGAGCTTTTAGGAAAAGAAAAAAAGGCAATATCACAGATTGCTATAGAAGTTGGTTTTAATGACGTGAGTCATTTTATTCAAAGTTTTAAAAAAAGAATGAATATTACACCTAAACAATATCAAAAACAATTATTTAATCAGCATCAAAACAATTTACAAGATATTTAGAGAAATCAATTTCTAGCAAATTCATATTTTAGTCTAAAACCAGATGATCTGGTTTTTCTTTTAATTTACTTTTATTATAGTATAATAAAAGTAAAGGCGAGAATATGAATGCATTAAAAGAAAGTAAGAAAAAACATTTATTATCAATTTTAAAATATCTTTATCTTCAACAAAGCTCAACGATGAATGAATTAGTAGAAGATTTACAATTATCTCAACCAAGTATTCGTAATATGGTAAGGACACTTCAAAACAAACAATTGATTCAAGAAGTGGGAAATGACTTATCGAGTGGAGGAAGGTGTCCAACACGTTTTGCTTTAAATGAAAAGAATTATTTAGTTCTTTGTCTTTATATTCAAGATGATAAGGTCTTTTATCAATCAAGAAGTTTTAGAGAAATAAAAAAAGAAGGTATCTTATTTTATCAAAGAGATGATGAATTAAAAAAAATTGTTAAAGATTTAATTAATCAAGATGAAATTCATTGTTGCCAAATAGCAGTAGAGGGTATTGTTTATGAAGATGAGTATGTAACTGATCATCATAATTTTTTTGAAAAACATGATTGGTTAAAAGAGATTAAAAAAGAAATAACTACTCCCATTCAATTACAAAATGATGTTAAGATGATTCATCAAGGATGTTATTTTACTTATCAACAGGATTCTACTTATTATTTATATATTAATGAAGTAGGGGTAGGAAGTTCTTATTTTTATAAGGATGAACCACTTTATGGAAATATTGGAATTATGGGTGAAATTGGTTTGATATCTTTAAAGGGAAAAACAATAAATCAACAAATTCGTAAATGTCATAGTCAAGAAGAGTTTAATGAGATTTTGGGAGTGTTATTAAGTATGATTTTTACAATAATTGATCCCAAGCGTTTAGAATTATCATTAGATTTAAAATGGCAATATGAAGAAAAAAATATTGAAAATATATTAAATAAAATAGATGAAGGTTGTTTTAAAAATCTTTATTTTCATAAAGATATTTCTTCTATGTTATTTGATGGATTGGTTTATAGAGGTGTTATCTATTTATTGAAAGAAAGGATTGAAGAAAATGAAAAAGTATAAAGCGGTGATTTATGATATTGATGGGACTTTATTGAATACGCTAAATATGAATATGTATCCATTAATGAAAATCATTAAAGAAGAAACAGGTGAAGATTGGACATTTGAACAAGTTTTAAAATTTGCTCCTTATCCAGGAATGAAAGTGATGGAAGAATTGGGAATTAAAGATAAAGAAAAAACGTATGCAAGATGGGTTCAATATGTCAATGATTATGAAGATGAAGCTACTTTATATGAAGGATTTGAAGAAGTTTTTGAAAGTTTTAAAGAAAAGGGTGTTAAACAAGCTATTGTTTCATCAAAATTAAGAGCTCAATATGAAATTGATATTGTTTCAAAGGGAATAGATCATTATATGTCAGCTGTTGTTTTAGAAGATGATACTACTCATCATAAACCACATCCAGAACCATTATTAAAATGTATAGAAAAATTAGCTTTAAATGCTGATGAAGTAATTTATATTGGTGATGCTCATTCGGATTATGAGGCTGCTTTAAATGCCCATATTGATTTTGGGTTAGCTAAATGGGGCAGTGTTGCTTGTCAAGAAATTCCTTGCCAATATACATTTGAAAAACCAATAGATTTACTTGGGTTACTTTAAAATTATCTATGATTCTTTTTTGTTAGAAGTTAATTATATTATTTCTTAAGAAATAATGCTGAATATCTTTAAGATTTGTTTAGAAATAGTTCACGACTTGTTCATATAACTTTTTTATTCTTTTGCTTGTAAAAAGGAGGCAGTTATATGAAGTTAAGATATATTTATCGTAGTCTTTTATTTGTTGTGGGTGTATTTTTTATATTATTAGGAATGATAGGCTTGCTGCTTCCAGTTGTCCCTCAAGTACCTTTTTTTCTGGTTGGTGCGATTTGTTTGATGAAATCTTCTCAGCGTATAAGATATTGGGTAAAAGGTCATGAATTATATCAAAAACACTGTCAAAAAATTATTGAAAAATCTAAAATATTGAAGAGAATACTTAATTAGTATTCTTTTTTTTGTTAAGTGATTGTTATGATTTAAAGGATATTCTTAACAAAAAATATACAAAGGATTATAATTGACAGGGAGGCTTTATTATGTGGGTTTTATATGCATTTGGATCAGCTTTGTTTGCTGGTATTACATCAATTCTAGCCAAGTGTGGAATTAAAAAAACAGATTCTCACGTCGCTACAGCATTACGTACAATTGTTGTTTTACTTTTTTCATGGTTAATGGTCTTTATTGTTCATAGCCAAAATCAAATTTCAACAATTTCAACAAATACTTGGATTTTTTTGATTTTATCTGGTTTTGCTACGGGGGCATCGTGGCTTTGTTACTTTAAAGCTTTACAATTAGGTGATGTTAATAAAGTTGTACCGATTGATAAATCAAGTACAATTCTTACAATTGTTTTAGCTTTTATCTTTTTAAAAGAAGATATGAATTTATTAAAATGGATTTGTGTTGTTTTAATTGGAACAGGTACATATCTTATGATTGATCAAAAAGAAAGTACATCGACAACACATCATAGAAGTTGGTTGATTTATGCTTTACTTTCAGCAGTATTTGCTAGTTTAACTTCTTTACTTGGAAAAGTAGGAATGCAAAATATTGATTCTAATTTAGGAACAGCTATTCGTACAGTAGTCGTTTTAATTATGTCATGGGTCGTTGTTTTTGTTGTTAAAAAACAACATACGATTAAAGAAATAGATCGTCATGAGTTATTGTTTATTTGTTTATCGGGGATTGCTACAGGTTTATCATGGCTTTGTTATTACAAAGCGCTTCAAGAAGGACCAGCAAGTATTGTTGTACCAATTGATAAATTAAGTATTGTTGTTACAATTATTTTCTCATATGTAGTATTCCATGAAAAATTAAATAAGAAATCATTAATAGGTTTTTTGATTCTTGTTGGAGGAACTTTATTGATGTTACTTTAAATATGGCTAAAGCTATATTTTTCTTTTCAAAATAAATAATATCCTTTAAAATAAATAAAGGTGAAAAAAATGCAAAAACAATTAATACAATGGTACCAACAAAATAAAAGAGACTTTCCTTGGAGAAAAGATCAAGATCCCTATCATATTTGGATCAGTGAAATTATGTTACAACAAACTACAACTGAAACCGTAATCCCTTATTATATTCATTTTTTAGAAGTCTTTCCAACAATTGAAAAACTAGCAAGTGCTTCATTAGAAGAAGTTTATAAAATGTGGGAAGGCTTAGGATATTATCGACGCGCGAAACATTTGCATGAAAGTGCTCAAATAATCGTAGATAAATACGATGGACAATTTCCTAGAGAATATGATGAAATATTAGCTTTAAAAGGAATTGGTAGTTATACAGCAGGAGCCATTAGTTCAATTGCTTATGGAAAGCCTGTTCCTGCAGTAGATGGTAATGTTTTAAGAATCATGAGTCGATATTATTTGATTAAAGAAAATATCGTTGAATTAAAAATACAAAAACAAATTTTTAAAATTGTTCAAGAACTGATTCAAGGACATGACGCATCTGCATTTAATCAAGGATTGATGGATTTAGGAGCAACGATTTGTAGGCCTGTTCATCCACAATGCTCTATTTGTCCTATTCAAAAAAAGTGCCAAGCGTATAGATACAACCAACAAGAGGTTTTACCTATTTCTATTAAAAAAATTAAGAAACAGGAAATAGGCTTTATTACAGGAATCATTACTTATCAAAATAAATTTTTATTAATTCAAAATCCACCAGGAGGTTTATTAGAAAATCTTTATGGATTTATTCAATATGACGTAGAAAGTCCTTATAGTTTTATAACATCATTTCAAGAAAATTATCAACAAGAATTAAAAATACAATCCTATATTAAAGACATTAAACATGTCTTTACTCATCGTACATGGTTTATGCATGTCTATCATTTTACTTTAAATCATGAAATAAAAGGGATGTATACATTAGAAGAAATACAGTCTTTACCTTTATCAACTGCACATTTAAAAGTATTAAAAGCGTATCTAAAGTTCATGTAAAATACAAATTATATAATTATAATGATGATAGGATGTGATGGTATGAAATTATTTAAAAAAGAAAATAAAATTGAAAAAGAAGAGTATTTTTCTTTTTGTGTAGAAAGAATTTATCAACATAAAAATGGTGAATTATTTGTTTTAGGAACGATTGATGGTATTGTTCAAAAACTAGATTTTCTTTATTTAATAGGACCTTATGGTTATGAAGAAAAAGTAGAAATCAATGAATGGATCGATGTAAATTTACAAGAAAACTTATATGCATTATTAATTGATATAAATTTACAAAATCATATAGATCGAGGCTATATTTTTACAAATAAAAACAATCATTTAGCTTCATCAAGAGAAGAAATATATAATCCTTATCTACATTTTTTATTAGATCAAGTGAATCGACAACATTATGATTATTTAGATATTCTATTTGAACAACTTGCTATAAGATCTTATTTCTTATCTGTATTTGATTATCATGACTTGCCTATTTATCAAATAAAAGATAAAAAATATTATTCTATCTATACAAGTCAAATAGAAATGAATAAAGATCCAAAATGTAAAAATAAAAAAGGTTCAGTATATAGTTTTGATGATTATTCTAGAATGTGTTTAAATCAAGAAAAACTAGATGGTATTATTATTAATCCTTATCATCAAGAAAGAAGTATTGTTTTAAATAAAGATGTTATTCAACATATTGGAACAGTTAAAGAAAAGAATATAAAAATATATGCAAAAGCAAAAAATTATTTAAAAGATAGAAAAAGGAGGCAAAAATATGAAATTGATAATGAGAGCTGATGATTTAGGTTTTAGTGAAGCAGTCAATTTAGGAATTTATAAAGCTGTTAAAGATGGCATGATTACCAGTGTTGGAATGATGACAAATATGGAATATGCTAGTGATGGATATCAACTCGTTAAAGACTTTGATATTGCAATAGGGCAACATACTAATATTTGTGCTGGGAAACCACTTACTGATCCTGCACGTATTCCATCTTTAGTTCAAGAAAATGGTGAATTCTGTTCATCAAGAGAAATTAGAAATCGTAAAGAAGATACAGTGGTTGTTGAAGAAGCAGAGATAGAAATTGAAGCACAATATTTAAATTTTAAAGAAATTACAGGAAGAGATCCTGATTATTTTGAATGTCATGCAGTTATTTCACAAAACTTTTTTACAGCTTTAAAAAATGTAGCTAAGAAATATGGATTATTTTATGAAAATGTTTTATTTGATCAAGAATTTGAAAAAGAAAATCATATTTATGGAATTGCTATGGCAAAACTTGATGAACATATGCTTTATGATCCAAAAGAATATGTAACAAACAGTTTAGATTTTATTAAAAATCATGATGTGTCAGTAATGGTTTTTCATCCAGGGTATTTAGATCAATATATTTTAACGCACTCATCTTTTACTCTTATTAGAGCAATGGAATGTGATTTTCTATGTTCATCATGGTTAAAAGATTGGCTTAAAGATCATCAAATTGAATTGACTGATTTTAGAAAAGTAAAAAATGTATAATATTTAGAGCTATAATATATTCTTATGATATATCATCATGATAGAAATTGTTTTTTATATCAATAAAGAACAGTTTCTTTTTTTACATTATTAGGTATAATAAAAATAAGGTGAGTTTAATGCAAAAAAAGAGACATTTAAAAACTTGTATTGTCGCTATCGCTTTAATGTGTCTACTAACAATTTCCATGACATTTCAAACAATTTGTGTAAAAACAATCAGTGATAATTATATTAATTCACTTATTGTGAATCAAATTATTGATTTAATTATAGACGAAGAAACAGATGCAAATTTTCAACAAATAAATCAGTTACAAAATAAAATAAAAAAGAGTGATTATCTTTATCAATTAAATAAATATGCTTTCGATCAATCAATTAGAAATATTAATCAAAATAAGATACATTTATCTCAAGATGAATTACAGAAGTTTTCTAAATCATGTAAACAAATGATTAAAGA
>UQVG01000062.1 GCA_900544435.1 uncultured Erysipelotrichaceae bacterium
ACAAACAATGACATGATGGCAGTTGCCAGAGAAAAAAGTGTCATATGCATTGAAAATGTACCTCTTAACATATGTAGGCTTTCTGAAACAGGTGTATAAAAAACACCTGATGAATTAATTGAAATACCAATAGATGCCGCAGCTAAACCACAGCAACAAATTAAAACGGACCAATGTTTTTTCATAATGTGTCCTCCTTTTCTGATTCTATTTTATAAAGAGATTTACATAATGTCTAATACTTATAATTTATGTTTTTAATGCTTTTTAGGCATTAAAATAAATATGATTATATTTCTTTAATTTTTTAGATAAACGTATTAAAATAGTTAATAGTAGGGGGATAAAGAGATGAGATTAGAAAAAGTACTTAAAGAAATGCAAAAAAGACAATTAACGCATTTAATTATTAGCGATCCATCATCAATTGATTATTTAATCAATTATAAAAATAATCCAGGTGAAAGAATGTATTTACTTCTTTTATCAATTGATGGACATCATAAATTATTTATGAATAATTTATTTTATTTGGATCATGAACTTGATATTGAACAAGTATGGTATAGTGATACAGATAATTATCTTCAATTACTTGCAGATGAATTTGATGGGGCATGTTCTATTGGAATCGATAAAAACTTTCCAGCAAGATTCTTAATTCCTTTAATGAATCTAGTAGATGAATGTCATTTTGAATTAGGATCTGAATGTGTTGATCGTGTGAGAATGATCAAAGATGAAAAAGAACAACAATTAATGATTGAAGCATCAAAAATCAATGATTTAGTTGTCGATGAAGTCATTAATATTTGTGCAAAAGGAGATTTAACAGAAGAAGAAGTTTCTAAACAACTTGAAGGAATTTATCAAAAACATGGTTGTACAGGAAATTCCTTTGAACCAATTGTTGCCTATGGTAAAAATGGTGCTGATAACCATCATAGTGGAGATGACAGTCGTTTAAAAGCAGGAGATAGTATTGTCATTGACATTGGTGGTTTATATAAAGGATATTGTAGTGATATGACAAGAACTGTTTTCTATAAAGAAGTATCACCAAAACAAAAAGCAGTTTATGAACTTGTTTTAAAAGCTCAAAAAGCAGCAGAAGCTATAATCAAACCAGGGGTAAGACTTTGTGATATTGATAAATGTGCTAGAGATATTATTGCTGAAGGTGGGTATACTGTTGAATTTAACCACCGTTTAGGTCATTTCATTGGACGTGATGTTCATGAATGGTGTGATGTTTCACAAAACTTTGATTTAGAAGTTCAAGAAGGTATGACTTTCTCTATTGAACCAGGTGTTTATTTACAAGGTGAATTTGGAGTTCGAATTGAAGATCTTGTTTTAGTCACAAAAGATGGATGTAAAGTTTTAAATAGTTATCCAAAAGATTTAAGAGTTATTGGTAATGACTAATTAAAAGCATAGGTTAGAAAATCTAATCTATGCTTTTTAAATACTCTAAAAATAAATCAAGAGTTTTTAAGTGATTTTGATGATATAGTGCGCCAATATCACCTGCTTTAATTGAAGATGGAATTACTTTTAAAAGAGGCATATAGTTTTCTTTCCATAAAGAATGGATAACCATGATTTCATTGGAAACCAGAAGATTTGAACAGGTTGAAAGATCATATTCTTGGTTTAAATGAATGATTTGACATTCTTGAGGAAGAAGGCTATCAAAAGAATCTTTTAAATAAGAATATTGTCCAACTAAGATAGGATATTTTTTTAAATCATCTTTTGTGAGTCTTTTTTTATGCGATAAAGGATGAGATAAAGACATACAAAAGCTATAAGTATCTTGATAAAGCGTTGTAAAAACTAAATCTTGAATTAGGTTATCTATAGGACGGGCAATAATACTTAAATCTACTTCTTTGTTTTTTAGAGCCTGTATATGTTGATTAAAGGATAAAGGGACAAATTCTAAAGAAACATTAGGATAGTCTTGATGAAATTTTTGATAAGCTTTTAATAAGAAAAGTGGAAATTTTTCAAAAGGATAAGCAACTTTGATGATCTGTTGATGATTTTCAAGTTCTTGTCCTTTTTTACATGCTTGATCATAAATATTTAAAATTTCTTTAGCGGACTTATAAAAGATTTCACCTGATGGCGTTAAAGTAATTCCTTGATGACCTCTTTTAAAAAGCTTAAAGCCAATACTTTTTTCGAGTAAATTAATTTGTTGAACTAAAGCAGGAGTTGAAATATAAGATTTTGTTGCTGCTTTAGAAAAACTTTTTTCATCAGCTGATAAAATAAATGATTCTAATTGTCTTTCGTTCATAAGCCTTCTCCTTTTTCTTTAGTATATCATGTTTAGTATAAAGTTAAAACTTAATACATGTTGTAAAAAATGTAATTTGAAAGTATTTAAAAGAAACTATAATTTTGATTAAAAGGAAAGGATGAATGATATGCATTATCATGGACCAATTGTTAGACCACCTACAGATGCTTATAGCCTTATGTTGGAAGTAACTGTTGGTTGTAGTCATAACCAATGTAAATTTTGTAATTTTTATCAAGGATATCCCTTTAAAATGGCACCACTTAGTCAAATTGAAGAAGATCTAATCGAAGTATCACGTATTCGTCCAGATTTGAAAGAAGTCTGGGCAGCAGGTGGAAATCCTTATGCTTTAAGTGTTTCAAGACTTGAAAAGATTGCTTTGCTTATTAGAAAGTATTTACCTCAAGCGCGTATTTCGACCTATGCACGTGTGACAGATTTAATGAATAAATCAGTGGCTGATTTACGTTATTTAAAACACTTAGGTTTTGAAGACCTTCTTATTGGTATTGAAAGTGGGGATGATGAAGCTTTAACGTTTATGAATAAAGGTTATCTTGCAAGTGATATTTTACAACAATTAAAAAAATTAGAAGAAGCAGATGTAGATTATCGTGTAATTTATTTAGGTGGTATTGCTGGAAAAGGAAGATGTAAGGAAAGTGCAATCAAGACTGCCAAACTTTTAAATCAACTTCATCCTTATATGATTTTTTTAACAACAGTTGCTATTTTACCTGATACCCCTTTAAAACAAGATGAAGAAAATGGTTTATTTGAAGAGCCAGGTGAACTCGAAAGAATTGAAGAATTACAAACACTTATTGAACATTTAGAAAATGAAATTTATCTATATGCTCGTAGTGTTTCGAGTGCTGTTGATTTTACAGGTTATTTACCTAAAGATAAAGAAACAATTTTAAATTATTTAAAGGATGTTATTGATCATTTTAATGAAAATGATGAATTAAAAGTGAAACAAAGAAGAAAACAATTAAAAAGTGTATAAAGGAGAAAAATATGTATCAACAATTATTTACACCAATGAAAATTGGAAAATTAGAAATTAAAAATAGATTTGTTGTTCCAGCGATGGATAGTCACTATACAAATGAAGAACATTATTTTACAAATCAAGCTGTTAATTACTATGGAGAAAGAGCAAAAGGTGGGTTTGGTCTCATTTTTACTGAATTTTTATGTGTCAGTGAAGAAGGGCTTGCTGAAAAAACACAAGCAGGAATTTATGACGATTGTTTTATTGAAATGCTTTCAAAAATTACAACAAGAGTTCATGAAAATGATGGTAAGATTTTTGCTCAACTTCAACATTCAGGAAGACTTCAAGGAAAAGGGACGACAACTCTTATACCAGTAGGAGCTAGTAATTTACCTAATCCTTCTAATCCTCAAAAAGTTCATGAACTAACAATAGATGAAATTCAAATAGTTATTCAAAAATTTGTGGATGCCGCTTTACGCGCTCAAAAAGCAGGATTTGATGGTGTGGAAATTCATGGAGCTCATGGGTATTTGCTTGCTCAATTTTTATCAAAAGATGTTAATAAAAGGGTTGATCAATATGGTGGAAATATTACAAATCGTGCACGTATTGTTTGTGAAATTGTTGAAGCCGTTAAAAAAGCCTGTGGACAAGATTATCCAGTTGTTGTAAGAACAAGTGGTGATGAAGGATATGTTGGTGGAAACAGTATTGAAGATGCGATGGTTCATGCGATGTGTTTTGAAAATGCTGGAGCAGATGCGATTCATATTTCTTATGGTGAGGCCATTCGTTCTTATTATGTAAAAAGCGGTTTTAATATTGAAAATGTTAAAAGAGTCAAAGAAGTTGTTTCTATTCCTGTTATTGGCGTAGGTAGAATCAATGATGCAACACTTGCCTTAAGTGCTATTCGCTCTCAAGCTATGGATTTTGTAGCTTTAGGAAGACAATCTATTTGTGATCCTCATTTTCCTGAAAAAGTACAAGAAGGAAGATTAGATGAAATTTTAACATGTACAGGATGTATGCAAAGATGTCTTTATACTAATATGTTTGAAGAGGGTTATGGAACTTCATGTATGATTAATCCATTCAGTGGCAAAGAAGGAGATTGGATCATTGAAAAGACAGACCATGTTAAAAAGATTGCCATCATTGGGGCTGGCCCTGCCGGTTTACAAGCTGCTTGGGTTTTAGCTAACAGAGGACATCAAGTCACTGTTTTTGAAAAAGAAAATGTGGCAGGTGGTCAATATCGTTTGGCAGCAGTACCTACAATGAAACAGGATTTAGCGAAAACTATTTCTACTTACCTTGCTTTTTGTCATAAATATGGTGTAGAAATTCAATATAATACATATGTGACAAAAGAATTTTTAGAAAATAAAAACTTTGATGAAGTGATTGTTGCTTGTGGTTCTAAACCAGTTATTCCTCCAATTGAAGGAATTGATCATGAAAATGTCTATAGTGCTTTAGATATTTTATCGTTCAAACATTTATTAAAAGATCAAAAAGTTCTTGTTTTAGGAGCAGGACTTGTTGGGGTAGAAACAGCAGAGGTTTTAGCAGAATATGGAAATCAAGTTCATGTCGTCGATATGCTTGATAAAGCAGCTCCACTTGCACCTAAAAGACCAAGACTTAATTTATTGGATCATCTAAAACAACTCAACGTGACATTTACTTTAGAAAGTAAGGTCTTAAAAATTAATCAAGATGGTATTGTTTATGAAAAGAATAATCAATTAGAAACACTTTCACATTTTGATACCATTGTTTTAGCTTTTGGTTCTAAAGCAAATCAAGATCTTTATCAAAAAATAAAAGGGGAACATGTTCATTTAATTGGTGATGCATCTCTTGCAGGAGACGCTAAAAAAGCTATCTTTGAAGCAACTCAACTTGCTTTAAAACTTTAGAAAGGGAAAACCCTTTCTTTTCTTTTTTCAAATTTTGAAAATAGCATCATCTTTAAAAAAATATGTTAGAATGTATTTTACGATTAGGGAGGAAGAAATATGTCACTAAAAGCAAAATATAATTTTTTACATTTATTTTATTGGTTTACTGGATGTTGTATCAATGGATTTATTGCCGTTTTCTTACAATCAAAAGGTTTATCAAATACGGAAATTGGAATCGTCACAGGTGGTTCTTGTGTTGCTACAATTTTCTTATCACCATTTATGTCATCTTTAATTTCTAAAATTAAAGGGATGACAATTAAAAAACTCATGACAATTTTAATGTTAACAACTGTTTCTTTATATATTGTGATGGCTTTTTTACCAATACCAGCCTTTTTAGTTATGATTTTTTATGTCGTTATGTATGCTTTAAATATGTCTACAGTACCTATGCTTACGATGATTGCAATGAATTATATCAATGAAGGAACATATGTTAACTTTGGACTTGCTCGAGGAATTGGTTCAGCTTCATGGGCAACAAGTGCTTTGATTTTTGGACAAGTGGTTTCTTTTTTAGGAGCTAATGTTTTATCTATTGCATATTGTATCTTTGCCTTAGTGACATTATTTATTTTATATCATTTACCTGAATCAAAGATTACAGAAACAAAAACAGAAGAAGTTCAAGAAGAAGGATCTGTTATTACGGTTATTAGAAAATATAAAATTTTCTTTTTCTTACTTTTAGGTTTCTGTTTCATGTTCTCTGGAGCAACAGCAATTGGAACTTATTTAATTAATATCGTTAAAAGTTTAGGTGGAAATACATCGTTATATGGCGTAGCTATGTTTGCTATGGCCTTTAGTGAATTACCAGTCATGATGACTGTACCAAAATTGATGAAGAAATTTAATAGTGTTACTCTTATTTTAGTTGCATCTATTTTCTATATTTGTCGTAACTATACCATTGGACTAGCACCAAATCTTGTTGTTTTAATTATTGGAATGATGTTCCAAGGACTTTCTTATGGTTTATTTACAGGTGTTATTACTTACTATGTAACTTATAATCTAGATACTCAAGACCAAATGTCAGGACAAACAATGATTGGTATTATGACATCAGGAATTGGGTCAACTTTAGGAAATGTTCTTGGAGGTGTTTTACAAGATACTATTGGTTTAAATGCCTTATTTACTTTTGTTTATTTAATGACAGCTCTTGGTGCAGCTATTATCTTTATTTGTAAATTTGTTAGTGTAAAAGTCAAAAAATAACTTGCTTTTAATTAAAGACTTTGATAATATCAAGATGTTGAATGAGGGAGTAGTACACGTCTTAGGACGCGGTTTGTCAACATCATGGCGTAAGCCTGGCAAATCTTAAAGAACGAGACTCATGCATAAGTTTTTTTATGCATGGGCCTCTTTTATTTTAGGAAGAAAGGAATTTGGTATGAGTTTATTTATTGAAATCTTTTTGATTGGTGTAGGTCTTTCAATGGATGCTTTTGCGGTATCTATTTGTAAAGGGTTATCGATGAAGAAGGTAAAAAAGAGAGATGTTTTTATTATTGCATTATTTTTTGGAGGCTTTCAGGCTTTAATGCCTTTTACAGGATGGTTTTTAGGAAGAGGTTTTGAAAGCTATATTACGAGTATTGATCATTGGATTGCTTTTATTTTATTAGGTATTATTGGTGGAAAGATGCTTATTGATGGTATTAAAGCAGAAGATGATGAAGAAGAGGGAGAATTTAAATTAGATTTAAAGGAATTGTTTTTACTTGCTATTGCAACATCTATTGATGCTTTAGCTGTAGGAATTACTTTTGCCTTTTTGAATTATCCAATTGTGGAATGCATGAGTATTATTGGTTGTACAACTTTTGTTATTTCTTTTATTGGTGTTTATATTGGTAAGATTTTTGGGTCAAAATATGAACATAAGGCAGAAATTGCTGGTGGGATTATTTTAATTGTAATTGGTTTGAAAATTTTATTAGAACATCTAGGAATATTTTAAAGGAGAGAGTGGTATGACAAATATTTTTATTTCGTTATTGGTTCTTGTTGTAGGTTTTGCCTTATTAATGAAAGGTGCTGATTTCTTTGTAGAAGGGAGTTCTTCTATTGCAACAAGATTTCATATTCCTTCATTAATTATCGGTTTAACAATTGTAGCGATGGGAACAAGTTTACCTGAATGTGCTGTCAGTATTACAGCTTCGATGGATGGAAACAATGCTTTAGCAGTTGCTAATGCTGTTGGTTCAAATATTTTTAATTTAATGGTTGTTTGTGGTATTTCAGCTTTATTTGTGCCTATTGCAGTACAAATTGATACACTAAAAAAAGAATTTCCTTTTTCTATTGTTTGTGCCATTTTATTAATGGCTTTAGGTTATTTAGGAATGACATTAGGGCGTATTGATGGGCTTATTTTCCTTGCTTTATTTGTGGGATATATTGTCTATATGATTATGTCAGCGAAAAAGGCGATGAATACATATCAAGAGGAAGAAGAAATTAAAGTTATTTCAATGGGATTGAGTTTGATTTATATTGTTGGTGGTGCTATCGCTATTAAATTTGGTGGAGACTTTGTTGTTGAAAGTGCCTCAAGTATTGCCTTATCTTTAGGTATGTCACAAAACTTAGTGGGTCTTACCATTGTTGCTCTTGGAACTTCTTTACCAGAACTGGTTACTTCAATTGTAGCAGCTAGAAAAGGTGAAGTAGATATGGCTCTTGGAAATGTCATTGGTTCAAATATTTTTAATATTTTATTAGTTTTAGGGGTGGCAGCAACAATTAGTCCAATTACTTTTATTTTTGAAAATATTATCGATATTCTTGTTTTAACTGTTTTTTCAGTTATTGTCTTATATTTTGGGTTTACAAAACATAAAATTGATCGTAAAGAAGGAATCATCATGCTTCTTCTTTATGTTGCATATTTAGCTTATATTATTATGCGTTAGAGAGCAAAGCTCTCTTTTTTTGTGTATGACGGGCATGTTTTACATCTAAGGTGAAAGTCCTTCATGAGCGTAGTTGCCAACGAATCATATAGCGACTTGCAAGTTTCACATCGCGAGGTGTGGGAGAGAGGAAGCAATAGCGAAATCGTGGCCCAAAGAACATGAACTGGATAATAAGGCGTATTAAGAGGATAAATTGGCACAAAGCAATGAAGTCCAAAAGGCAACCGTAATCTTAATGTGTAAATCCAGTGGGTAAACGAGGAAAGATGTATGACTTATCCCGTGAGGTCTCACTAGCGATAGAGTAGTAACAACGAATAGTGAGAAGTCAGCAGACGGCATAGTAGGTATGAACAGAATACTGAAGGCCTGAATAATTAAATAGTGCAAAATGAATGTATGTTTCTAATACGTGTTTGACAGTACAAAGTAGATGAAGCGTATTTGAGTCAAAATGTATATAAACCTAGAACTTAGTATTAGAAAGCGGAAAGGAGAAGAGCACACAAGTTATGTCTAAATTACTGAATGAAATTCTATCCAGGGAAAACATGCTCATTGCTTACAGGAAAGTAATTTCTAATAAAGGGGCAAGTGGAGTAGATGGTGTAACAGTTGAAGAAATCAAAGATTATGTCAATCAAAACTGGAAGAACATCAAGAAACAAATTGAAACAAGAAATTATCGACCTCAACCAGTCAAAAGGGTTGAAATACCGAAACTCAATGGTGGTATTAGAAAACTTGGTATACCAACCATTATGGACAGGATTATCCAACAGGCGATGATACAAAAATTAGAACCAATATGTGAACCTTACTTTAGTGGTTACAGTTATGGATTCAGACCAAATCGAAGTTGTGAAAAGGCAATACTCAAACTTTTAGATTATTTAAATGAAGATTATATTTGGATAGTCGATATTGACCTAGAAAAGTTCTTTGACAATGTACCACATGATAAACTTATGAGTTATGTACATAATATTATCAATGATGGAGATGTAGAATCCTTAATAAGAAAATATCTGCAAGCAGGAGTGATGTCAAAGGGACGATATGAAGCAACAAACAAAGGAACACCGCAAGGTGGGAATATTTCGCCGTTGCTTTCAAACATACTGCTCAATGAACTGGACAAGGAACTAGAAGCAAGAGGACTGCACTTTGTAAGATATGCGGATGATTGTGTCATAGCGGTCAAAAGTGAAGCAAGTGCAAAGAGAGTAATGCGAACAATCACAAACTGGATTGAAAAGAAGTTAGGATTAAAGGTCAATATGACAAAGACACATATTACAAAACCGGATAATTTAAAATATCTGGGATTTGGATTCTATTACAATCAACAAACCAAAGCATGGAGAAGTATACCACACAAAGATTCAGTTAAAAGTTTTGAAAGAAAACTAAAACAGCTAACTTGTAGAAGAAAGAATATGAGCTTTAAAACAAGAGTTGGACAATTGAATCCAGTGATTAGAGGATGGATAAATTACTATGCCATTGGCGATATGCAGAGAACTATGATGAAAATAGATGCACATCTACGAACAAGACTAAGAGTGATACTATGGAAGCAATGGAAAGTACCAAGCGGAAGATATCACTGGTTAAGAAAATTAGGAGTCAATCATAATTTGGCAAGACAAACATCATACATGGGAGATCATTATCAATTTGTAACGACCAAAACATGTGTGGTAAGAGCGATATCAAAACAGAGGTTAATCAACAATGGATTGGTCAGCTGTTCTGATTATTATT